>DASZJM010000569.1:0-2048 GCA_035948165.1 Candidatus Methylomirabilota bacterium | reverse complement strand
CCAGAGCGCGGCCGTCAGCTCCGTGGGCGAGCTCCGGGAGTGGCGCGTGATGAGCTCGATCACCCGCGCGGTGTCGAAGCGCTCGCCGCCCGCGCGGTCGGCGTCGACCACGCCGTCCGACCGCGTCACGAAGATCACCGCGTAGTCGAGGAGACCGTACGCGGATGGATCCGCAGAAGCAGAAGGTTCGACATGCGCGATCGCCACGGTGTCGACGAGCCAGCCACGGCGCCCAGCGGCCGCTCATGGGCGAGAACATCCAGGGGACGCTGGCCGGCTACAGGAATGACCCCGGCCGACCTGCGCGCCATCGCGCAGCACCTCAAGAGCATCCCGCCGGTCAGGAACAAGATCGAGTAGCTCGCCTTTGACAGCGGTCTCGTCGGCCACGTAGACTCCCTTGCCATGATGAAAGCGGTGGTCCTGCACGAGGCTGACGAGATGCGCGTGGAGCAGCGGCCGGTGCCCGATCCGGGATCGGGAGAGGTCCTGCTCAAGGTCAACGTCACCTCCATCTGCGGAACCGACGTGAAGGTGCTGCACCGCAAGCTCCTCGGCCAGCCCGATGGTCCCTTCATCATGGGGCACGAGTACGCGGGGACGGTGGCCGCGCTGGGGCCCGGAGTGGACGAGTTCAAGGTAGGCGATCGCGTGGCGGTCGAGGTCCACAAGGGCTGCGAGCGCTGCGAGAACTGCATCAAGGGCTGGTACACCTCGTGTCTCAACTACGGCAACCTCGCCAAGGGCCATCGCGCCAAGGGGCTCACGTGCGACGGGGGGTTTGCCGAGTACGCGGTGAATCACGTCAACACGCTCTACAAGCTCCCCGACAACCTCACGTTCGAGCAGGCCTGCATGGTGACCACGGCGGCCTCCCCCCTCTGGGCGATCGATCTCATGGGGGGCTACCTCGCCGGCGAGACCGTGCTCGTCCAGGGCCCGGGCCCCATCGGCCTGCTCGCCGTCCAGCTGTGCAAGGCGCTCGGGGCCGAACGGGTGATTCTCTCCGGCACCCGCCCCGAGCGCCTGGAGATCGGCCGGCGCCTCGGGGCCGACTTCCTGATTAACGTCCGCCAGGAGAGCCTCGCGCGGCGCGTCGCCGACATCACCGGCGGCAAGGGGGCAGATTCCGTCCTCGAGTGCGCGGGCGGTCCCACGTCGATGCAGGAAGCCCTCGAGAGCGTGAAGCGCGGCGGCCGCATCGGGGTCGTCGCGTGGTACGCCGGTCCCGTCGAGATGGACATGAACCTGGCCGTCCGCAGCAACGTGCGGATCTACGCGGCCCGGGGAGAAGGTGGGATGAACTCGGGCCGCTCCCTGGCCCTGATGAGCGCCGGCAAACTCGACGCGGACGCCATCATCACCCATCGCTTCGCGCTCGATGCGGTGCACGAGGCCTTCCACACCTACGTCGACCGGATCGGCAACGCGCTCAAGGTGGTCATGCGCGTGTAGCATGCGCGGGCGGCTGGTCCTCGCGATCCTGGCGGTCCTGGTGGCGGGCGGGTCGGCCGTCGCCCAGGAGAGCCCGCGGCGCGGCGGCGAGCTGATCTTCCTGGTGCCCGCCGAGCCTCCGTCGTACGACGCCCACCGCGAGGAGACCTTCGCGGTGGTGCACCCCGCCGCGCCGCACTACAACACGCTGCTGCGGGTGGATCCCACCGATCGGACGGGCACGCGGATCGTCGGCGATCTCGGCGAGTCGTGGACGGTCGCGGCGGAGGGCCGGACCTACACGGTTCGCATTCGCCGCGGCGTTCGTTTCCACGACGGCAGCGAGCTGACCGCGCGCGACGTCAAGGCGAGCTATGACAAGATCATCTTTCCCCCGCCCGGGGTCACCTCGAATCGCAGGGGCGAGTACATCGCGGTCGAGACGGTCACCGCTCCCGATCCGTACACCGTGGTCTTTCGCCTGAAGTGGCCCTCCGCCTCGTTTCTGTCCTCCCTCGCGTCCCCCTTCAACTGGATCTACAAGGCGGACATCCTGGCCCGGGACATCCACTGGTACGAGAAGAACGTGATGGGGACCGGGCCGTTCCTCTTCG
>DASZJM010000568.1:0-14900 GCA_035948165.1 Candidatus Methylomirabilota bacterium | reverse complement strand
CCCTGAGTCGCCCGTTTCGGCTCCGCCCTCAGTGGTTTAGATGGCGAATCGGGCGCGTCGGTTTCAACCGCCCGACACCACGGTGGAGGGTTGTTCGAGGAACCGGTGAGCCATGCAGATCGTTCCTCGCAACTCCGCGCCCTTCAAAGCAGACGCGCCGCGATCCAGAAGTATTCAGCTCCAGGGTCTCGAGGGCCGCGGCCGGGCGGCCGGATCGACCGACCGTCTGGAAGGCTCTTGATACCGGGAGCTTACTGCGCTTTGTTGAGGGTTAGGTCGAATACGGCGAGGACGGTGTCTTTCATGCTGACCAGCCAGGAGCGAAGCAGCGGGACGCCCCAGTCGCGCGGCTTCAGCCAGCTCTCGCCCCGGACCCAGAGCGCCCCCCCGGGGTGCAGCCGGATCCGCCCCGAGAACGTGGTCGGCCGCTCGATGCCCTTGATGGCGAGCACGCCGTGGATGGTCAGGAGCACGTCGTTGTTCTCGGCGAGGGAGGCGAAGGAGCTGTCCATCTTGTCGATGCGGTACTGGATCTCGGCGTGGTGATCGACGTCCAGCGCGCGCCGGATGTCCTTGTCCCGGCCCTTGTCTCCCGAGCGGAAGCCGCCGGCGGACACGGTCAGCCGGCCCTTGACCGGCTGACGGAGGTCGGCGATGTCGAGCTCGAACTCACCCGTCGGGCCCTCGCTCGCCGCCGAAAACGCCCCGATGGTCCACGGATGGAGCGCGTCGAAGCTCACGCGGCTCTTCGCCGTGTCGACCGTGAACCGCTGCATGTCGGCGCGCGCGGGGGAGGGGAGGGCGGCTCCGACCACGAGGGCACAGACGGCGACAGCGAGGACGCGTGGTCCGGGCACAGGGTGGAATACCACGGCCCGCGGTGGTCGGTCAACTGACGGGGGTGAAAATAAGTTGACTCCGGGTGGGGTGGGTCTTACCGTCTAAATGCCCGCCATGATGAGAGATTGCTCACCTGTGATCCCGGCTTCGCGAGCCTGATGGCCGTCGCTCCCAGCGCCTCCTACAGCTTCACGGTCCGGCTCGAGATCCGGAACAAGCCCGGCATGCTGGGCCGGGTCACCTCGGTCATCGGGAAGGCGGGCGGCGACATCGGGGCGGTGGACCTGGTCGAAATGACCGGGGAGCGCGTGCTCCGGGACATCACGATCAAGGCCCGCGACAGCCGTCACGCTCACGACATCATCGACCGCCTGAAGGCGACCGCGGCGGTCCGGGTCGCCAACATCTCGGACCGCACGTTCCTGATGCACCTGGGCGGCAAGATCGAGCTTCGCAGCAAGGTCCCGATCCGCAGCCGCGACGATCTCAGCATGGCCTACACCCCGGGGGTGGCCCGCGTCTGCCTGGCGATCAAGGACGACCCGAGCCGCGCCTTCACCCTGACCATCAAGCAGAACGCGGTCGCGGTCGTCACCGACGGCACCGCGGTGCTGGGGCTCGGGGACATCGGGCCCGAGGCGGCGATGCCGGTGATGGAGGGCAAGGCCATGCTCTTCAAGGAGCTGGCCGGCGTCGACGCGTTCCCCATCCCGCTCGACACCAAGGACCCCGCCAAGATCGTGGAGACGGTCAAGATCATCGCCCCCGCCTTCGGGGGCATCAACCTTGAGGACATCTCGGCCCCGCGCTGCTTCGAGGTGGAGGAGCGGCTGCGCAAGGAGCTCGACATCCCGGTCTTCCACGACGATCAGCACGGCACCGCAGTCGTCGTGCTCGCCGCCCTGCTCAACGCGCTCAAGATCGTGCGCAAGGACATCCGCCGGATCAAGGTGGTGGTCTCCGGGGTCGGCGCGGCAGGCACCGCCACCATCAAGATCCTGCTCTCCCTGGGCGTGCGCCAGATCATCGGCGTCGACGAGCACGGCACGATCTACCGCGGCCGGCCGGTCGGCATGGACTTCATGAAGACGTGGGTCGCGGCCGCCACCAATCCTCGGAACCTCAAGGGCCGCCTGTCCGACGCGATCCGCGGGGCGGACGTCTTCATCGGTCTCTCGGTCCCGCGGGTGCTCACGGTGCGGGACGTCAAGAGCATGGCCCGCAACCGCATCGTGTTCGCGATGGCCAACCCGGTCCCCGAGATCCAGCCCGAGGAGGCCGAGCGTCACGTGCGGGTCATGGCCACCGGGCGCTCGGACTACCCGAACCAGATCAACAACGTGCTCTGCTTCCCCGGCTTCTTCCGGGGGCTGCTCGACTCGCGCGCCCGCGTGGTGAACGACGAGATGAAGATCGCGGCGGCCCACGCCATCGCCTCCTGCGTGGGGCGCGGCGAGCTGGGCCCCGAGTACATCATCCCGAGCGTGTTCAACAAGAAGGTCGCGCCCGCGGTGGCGCGCGAGGTGGCCAAGGCCGCGCAGAAGACCGGCGTGGCCCGGCGCCGTCGCCGCGCCGACGCCCCAGTCTGGGGCTGACCACCGCGGTGAGCCGGCCCGCCCCCCGGTGGTCCGTGGTCATCCCCGCCTACAACGAGGCGGTGCGCCTGCCCGGCTACCTCAAGGACGTCCAGGCCTACTTCGAAGGCCGCGACGAATCCTACGAGGTGATCGTGGTGGACGACGGCAGCCGGGACGGCACCGCGGAGCGGGTCGGCGAGGTCGCGGCGGGCCGGCCGGGGGTGCTCGTGCACGCGCTCGACCGCAACCGGGGCAAGGGCCACGCGGTGCGCGCCGGCATGACCCGCGCGGCCGGCGCGCTCCGCCTCATGGCGGACGCCGACGGGGCCACCCCCATCGCCGAGGTGTCCCGCCTCGAGGCCGCGATCGCGGCGGGCGCCGACCTCGCGGTGGGCTCGCGGGTCCTCCGGGCCGACGGCGTCTCGCGGCAGGTGCGCACGCACCGCCTGCTCTCCGGTCACGTGTTCAACTTCCTGGTCCGGCGCCTCGGGGTGGTGGGCGTCGTCGACACCCAGTGTGGCTTCAAGCTCTTCCGAGGCGAGGTGGCGGCCGCCCTCTTCCCGCGGCTCGCCACCGACGGCTTCGGCTTCGACGTCGAGCTCCTGCTGCTGGCCCAGCGCCGCGGGTACCGGGTCGCGGAGGTGCCGGTGAACTGGGCGGACCAGCCCGGCTCGAAGGTGGGCGTCCTGCGCGACGGGCCCCGCATGCTCCGCGAGGTGCTCGCCGCGCGGCGGCGACTCGCGCGGCTCCCCGGCGGAGGGCGCACGTGATCGCGCGACGGACCCAGGAGATCGAGCCCTTCCTCGCGGTGGAGGTGTTCCAGCGCGCGCAGGCCCTCGAGCGGGAGGGGATCGACGTCATCCACCTGGAGTTCGGCGAGCCCGACTTCGACACGCCGGCGGTGATCCGGGAGGCCGCCGAGCGGGCCCTCAAGGACGGGCGCACCCGCTACGCCCACACCCTCGGGATCCTGCCGCTGCGCGAGGCGATCGCCGAGCACTACCACACCCGCTACGGGGTGACGGTCTCGCCGGATCAGGTGCTGGTGACCGCGGGGACCTCGCCCGCCATGCTGCTGCTGTTCAGCGCGCTGCTCGACCGGGGCGACGAGGTGATCCTCTCCGATCCGTACTACGCGTGCTATCCGAAGTTCGTGAAGTTCGCGGAGGGCGAGCCGGTCTACGTGCCGGTGGAGGAAGCCGACGCCTTCCAGTACCGGCCGGACGCAGTGGCCGCGCGGCTCTCGCCGCGCACCAAGGCCCTGCTGGTCAACTCGCCGGCCAACCCGACCGGCACCGTGCTGAGCGCCGAGCGGCTGGCCGCGCTCTGCCGGCTCGGCCCGTGGGTGGTCTCCGACGAGATCTACCACGGGCTCACCTACGAGGGACCCGAGCACACCGTGCTCGAGTTCACCGACCATGCCTTCGTGCTCAACGGCTTCTCCAAGGCCTTCGCGATGACCGGCTGGCGGGTGGGCTACCTGATCGCGCCGCGCGCGTTCATGCCCACGCTGACCGCGATGCACGGCAACTTCTTCATCTCCACCAACGAGTTCGTCCAGTGGGCCGCGCTGGCCGCCCTGCGGGAGGCGGGGGAGGAGAGCGCCCGCTTCCGGCGAGTCTTCGACGAGCGGCGGCGGGTGATGGTGGACGGCCTGCGCGGCATCGGGCTCGGGGTAGGCGCGCCGCCCACCGGCGCCTTCTACGTCCTGGCCAACGCCCGTCGCTTCACCGGCGATTCGCTCGCGTTCGCCTTCGAGATCCTGGAGCGCGCCCACGTGGGGGTCACCCCCGGGGTCGACTTCGGCCGCAACGCGGAGGGCTACCTCCGCTTCTCCTACGCCCAGTCGCTCGAGCGGATCCAGGAGGCGATGGGCCGCATCGGGCGCTTCCTGCGGGAGCGCGGGTGAGCGCCCCGGGCTGCGTGATGTGCGGCAAGTACGGCGGGCCGAGCCCGCTCCTCATCGCCGAGCTCGAGACCGCGCGCGCCTTCCTGCACGAGGACCAGTTCTTCCCGGGCTACGTGCTGCTGGTGCTCCGCCGTCACGCCACCGAGCTGTACGAGCTCGAGGCGGGGGAGCGGCGAGTCCACCTCGAGGAGGTGAGCCGGGTGGCCGAGGCCATCGCCCGCGCCTTCCCGCCGGTGAAGATGAACTACGAGCTGCTCGGCAACCAGGTGCCGCACATCCACTGGCATCTCGTCCCGCGCCTCCCCACCGACCCGGACCTGCGCTCGCCCATCTGGCGCGTCGAGCACCAGCCCCTCGCGCTCGATGAGGCGGCGGCCTCCGAGCGCGTGGAGCGCATCCGGCGCGCGCTCGGCGCGCCGGCCTGAAGCCATGGACAAGGCCTACGCCGCGGTCCACGCGGAGGAGGACCGGGCCCACTGGTGGTTCCAGGGGCGGCGCGCGATCATCCTCGCCGAGATGGCCCGCCGCCTGCCGGGCGGCCGCCGCCGCGTGGCCGAGCTCGGCTGCGGCAGCGGCGGCATGCTCGAGTCGCTGGCCGCCTTCGGTCCCGCGGTCGGCGTCGAGCTCGATCCCGCCCTGCGGGAGATCGCGCGGGGGCGCGGCCTCGACGTGCGGGCCGGCGCGCTGCCTGATCACATCCCGCTCGAGGCGGGGCGTTGGGATGCAGTCTGCCTCTTCGACGTGCTCGAGCACGTGGCCGACGAGGCGGGCTCGCTGCGCGCCTGCCGTCGGCTGCTGGCCGCCGACGGGCGCCTCGTGGTGACGGTGCCGGCCTACCAGTGGCTCTGGAGCCGCCACGACGAGCTGCTCGGCCACCGCCGCCGCTACACCGCGCGGGCCCTCCGGGCCGCGGTGGGGGACGCCGGCTTCGCGGTCGAGCGCGTCACCTACTTCAACACGCTGCTCGCCCCGCCGATCATGGCGATGCGGATCGCGCGGGTGGCGCTCGGCCGGACCCGTCACGATCTCGACCGGCCCGGGCCCCTCGCGAACCGGCTGCTGGGACGCGTCTTCGGCGCGGAGGCGAGCCTCCTGCGCTTCGTCGCCTTGCCGTTCGGCATCTCGATCTTGCTGGTCGCCCGCGCCACCGAGCCCGCGCCCGGCCGATGACCGGCCGCGCCGCGGTGGCTCTGGTCGCTGCCCGGGCCGGACCTCCGGGCCCGCCTCGGGCTCACCGCCCGACCTGCGCCCGCGCCGTTCACCCTGCGGGTCGATGGGGTTCGCTACGGGGGGCTGCGAGTGCCAGACTTTCTGGCGGGCTGGATCGTGAGAAACTTCGACCCGACCCCGCGGCTGCGACGCCTGCCGATGACGGTGTCGGTGGCGCCGATCTCCATCGGAGCGGGGCGGCTCGAGATCGGTCATGAGCCGGACCCGTCCTGCCCGACAAAGGAGTCTCGCTGATGGCCGAGAGCCTGCCCGCCAAGAAGGTGCGCGCCCGCAAGATCATGAGCCGCCTCGCGCGCGTGTACCCGGACGCGCGCACCGAGCTCCGGTTCAGCACCCCGCTCGAGCTGCTGGTCGCCACCATCCTGTCCGCCCAGTGCACCGACGAGCGTGTCAACGCGGTCACCGCCCTACTCTTCCCGCGCTACCGAAGCGCCCAGGACTGGGCCGGCGTCGCGCTCCCGGATCTCGAGCGGGAGATCCACTCGACCGGGTTCTTCCGGGCCAAGGCGCGCTCGATCGTGGGCATGGCGAAGGCGCTGCTCGAGCGCCACGGCGGCGAGGTGCCGCGCAGCCTGGACGAGCTGGTCGCGCTGCCCGGGGTGGGGCGGAAGACCGCCAACGTCGTGCTCGGTAATGCCTTCGGCATCCCGGCGCTGGCGGTCGACACCCACGTCTTCCGGGTCTCGCAGCGCCTGGGCCTGGCCCGCGGGGACGACCCGGAGGTGATCCACGACCAGCTCTGCCTGGTCCTGCCCCGGCCCAGCTGGACCCAGGCGAGCCACCTCCTGATCCTCCATGGCCGGCGGGTCTGCTTCGCCCGGAAGCCCGCCTGCCCGACCTGCCCGGTGGTGGCCCTCTGCCCGTGGGCCGGCAAGACTAAGGCCGGCACGACCAAGGCGGAGAAGCCGGCCAAGGCGGGGGCCCGGCGCCGCCCCCGACGGGCTGGCAGTTGACCGGCCGGACCCTTTCTTTTATGATTACCCGTTGCCATTCGACGGAGATAGCGGACGGAGATCATGACGACGCTGATGCCGAAGGAAGAGGAAGTCGAGCGCAAGTGGTTCCTGGTCGACGCCAGTGACCGGGTGCTGGGCCGTCTGGCCACCCAGGTCGCCACGATCCTCCGGGGCAAGCACAAGCCCCAGTTCTCGCCGCACCTCGACGTGGGCGACCACGTGGTGGTGATCAACGCGGAGAAGATCCACCTGACCGGACGCAAGATGACCGACAAGATCTACCGCTGGCACAGCGGCTATATCGGCGGTCTGCGTGAGGTGAGCGCGGAGCGGATGATCAAGACGCACCCCGAGCGGGTGATCGAGTGGGCGGTGCAGGGCATGCTCCCCAAGGGGCGCCTGGGCCGCGCGATGGCCAAGAAGCTGAAGGTCTACAAGGGGGCGGAGCATCCCCACGCCGCCCAGAAGCCCGAGCCGCTCGCCACAAGCGCGCGCGCCCGCTGAGGAGCCCCATGGCCGTTGTCACTCGCTTCTATGGAACGGGACGCCGCAAGACGTCGGTGGCGCGGGTGTGGCTGCGCGCCGGCAGCGGCCGTATCCTGATCAATCGCCGCCCCTTCGAGGACTACTTCCCGCGGGAGACGCTGCGGATGGTAATCTCCCAGCCGCTCCAGCTCACCAACACCATGGGCCAGTTCGACGCGATGGTGAACGTGGGCGGCGGCGGGCCGACCGGGCAGGCCGGCGCGGTCCGCCACGGCATCGCGCGGGCGCTGCTCCAGTTCGACGACAAGCTCCGCCAGACGCTCAAGCGGGCCGGCCTCCTCACCCGCGATCCGCGGATGAAGGAGCGCAAGAAGTACGGCCAGCCGGGCGCCCGGTCGAAGTTCCAGTACTCGAAGCGGTAGCCCGCCCGTCGATCCGGCCATGCTGAGAGTCGCGGTCACCGGAGCCAGCGGATACATGGGCGCGGAGCTGCTCCGTCTGCTCTCCGTGCATCCCAAGGTGCGCATCACCGCGGTCACCTCGGAGCGCCTGGCCGGGGAGCGCCTCGACAAGAGCTATCCGCATCTCCGTGGGCTGAGCGACCTCGTCTTCCAGGACGTCCAGCCCGAGCGGTTGGCCGCGGAGTCGGACCTGGTCTTCCTCGCGCTCCCGCACATGGAGTCGCAGCGGCTGATGCCGATGCTGCGGCGGAGCGGCCGGAAGGCCGTCGACCTGTCGGCCGACTACCGCTTGAAGGACGCCGCGCTGTACACCACCTGGTACAAGGCGCCGCACGAGGATGCGGCCGGGCTCGCGGAGGCGGTCTACGGCCTGCCCGAGCTGCACCGCAAGCAGATCGCGGGCGCCTCGCTCGTCGCCTCCCCGGGCTGCTATCCGATGGGCGCGGTGCTCGCGACCGCGCCGCTGCTCAAGAGCGGACGGGGCGCGGTCGACGGCATCGTGATCGACGGCAAGTCGGGCGTCACCGGGGCGGGTGCCCAGGGCCGCAAGGCCGAGCCGATGTACCTCTTCACCGAGGCCAACGAGAACGTGCAGGCCTACGGGATGGCGACCCACCGGCACACCCCCGAGATCGAGCAGGAGCTCTCCGCGCTCGCGGGCCGGCCGGTGGTGGTGGCATTCACCCCGCACCTGGTGCCGCTGAACCGCGGCCTGTTCACCACCGCCTCGGTGCCGCTCACGCGGCCCGCGACCACCGCGGAGCTGATCGCCCTCTACCGCGAGTTCTACGCGGGTGAGCCCTTCGTGCGGGTGCTCGACGAGGGCCAGCGCCCGACGACTCGATCGGTCGTGGGCTCGAACTTCTGCGACGTCACGGTGGTGGCCGATCCCCGGACCAAGCGCGCGGTCTGCGTCTCCGCGCTCGACAACCTGGGCAAGGGCGGCTCCGCCAACGGCATCCAGAGCCTCAACATCATGATGGGGTGGGACGAGCGGACCGGTCTCGAAGCGCCTCCGGTGTATCCGTAGCCCGCATGGCGGACTTCCAGTGGCTGGAGGGAGGCATTACCGCCGTGCCCGGTATCCTCGCCTCCGGCATCGCGGCGGGCATCAAGCCGAGCGGTAAGAAGGATCTCGCCCTCGTCTACTCGTCGTCGCCCGCGCGCGCGGCCGCGGTGTTCACCACCAACCAGGTCAAGGGCGCGCCGGTGCTGGTCTCGCAGGAGCACGTGCGCGACGGCCGGGCCCAGGCGATCCTCGCCTCCGCGGGCTGCTCGAACGTGTGCACCGGCGAGCAGGGCGTGAAGGACGCGCGCGAGATGACCCGCATCACCGGCGAGCTGCTGCGCATTCCCCCGCGCCAGGTGCTGATCGCCTCCACCGGGGTGATCGGCCAGCCGCTGCCGATGGACAAGATCCGGGCCGGGCTGCCCAAGCTCGTGAAGGGGCTCTCCCCCCAGGGCGGGCGGCTCGCCGCGGAGGCGATCATGACCACCGACACCCGGCCGAAGGAAGCCGCGCTCCGGGTCGACGTGGCGGGGCGTCCAGTGACCATCGGCGGCATCGCCAAGGGCGTGGGCATGCTCGAGCCGCACATGGCGACCATGTTCTGCTTCCTGGCCACCGACGCGATGGTGGCGCGCGATTCGCTGCCGCGGGTCCTGCGCCGCTCGGTCGATCGCTCGTTCAACCGCATCACCGTCGACGGGGATCAGTCCACCAGCGACACGGTGGCGCTCCTCGCTAACGGGCTCGCCGAGAACGCGTCGCTCGAGCGGGGCGGCAAGGGCCTGCGCCAGTTCGCGCGCGCGCTCGACGCCATCACCGAGCGCCTCGCCCGCATGCTGGTGGAGGACGGCGAGGGGGCGACCAAGCTCGTGGAGATCGCGGTGCGGGGCGCCCGTACCCGTCGCGAGGCGGTGCTGGCCGCCCGCTCGGTGGCCAACTCGCCGCTGGTCAAGACCGCCATCAACGGGGCCGACCCCAACTGGGGCCGCATCATGATGGCCCTCGGCAAGAGCCCGGCCCGGGTGGCGGCGGACCGGATCGGCATCGCGATCGGCGACGAGGCGCTCGTGGAGAAGGGGATGCTGCGGGCGGGCGCCCACACCGAGCGGATCCACGAGGTGATGGGCGGGACGAGCTACACCATCGCCATCGATCTCGGGCTCGGCCGGGGCGAAGCGTCGGTGTGGACATCGGACCTGAGCGAGGAGTACGTTCGAATCAACGCGAAGTACACGACCTAACACGCACGGTGGCGAGCTTCGGTCTCCGTGGGCCGCGTCGGCCCGCGGGGAAGTGTCGCCCCCCTTTCCGGGGGCCGGCCGCTCGCGACCGGAGGCCAACCGAACGACGACGGAAAGGACCGCCGAACCATGGCAACACTGACCATGAAGGAGCTGCTGGAGGCCGGGGTGCACTTTGGCCACCAGACCAAGCGCTGGAACCCGAAGATGCAGAAGTACATCTTCGGTGAGCGCAACGGCATCTACATCATCGATCTGCAGAAGACCCTCAAGAAGTTCCGCGAGGCCTACGCCTTCGTGCGCGACCTCGCCGCCGACGGCGGCACCGTGCTGTTCGTGGGCACCAAGAAGCAGGCCCAGGAGACGGTGCTGGAGGAGACGGCCCGCTGCGGGCAGTTCTACGTGAACCACCGCTGGCTGGGCGGCACCCTCACCAACTTCACCACGATTCGCAAGTCGATCGCGCGCCTGAAGAAGCTCGACGAGATGAGCGAGACCGGCGAGTACGAGCGCCTGCCCAAGAAGGAGGTCATCGGCCTCGAGCGCGAGCGGGCCAAGCTGCAGAGCGCGCTGGTGGGCATCAAGAGCATGGACCGGCTGCCGTCCGCCATCTTCATCATCGACCCCAAGAAGGAGTCGATCGCGGTGGAGGAGGCGCGCCGGCTCGCCATCCCGATCGTGGCCATCGTGGATACCAACTGCGATCCCTCCGGGATCGACTACCCGGTGCCCGGCAACGACGACGCGATCCGCTCGGTGAGGCTGATCACCTCGCGCATCGCGGACGCGATCATCGAGGGCAGCGGCACCCTCGCCAAGCAGGAGGTGGAGGAGATCCCGGCCTCGCCCGACCTGCCGCTCGTGACCGAGGCCGAGATGTCGGCGTCGGCGGAGCCGAGCGCCTGACCGGGGGCGAGGACTCGTCATGGCGGCCTCGGCGGAACAGGTGAAGGAGCTCCGGGAGCGCACCGGGGCGGGGGTGATGGACTGCAAGGCGGCGCTCGACGCGTCCAAGGGAGACATGCAGGGCGCGATCGAGCACCTGCGCAAGAAGGGCCTGGCCGACGCGGCCAAGAAGGCGCACCGCGAGGCCAAGGACGGGGTGGTGGCGTCCTACATCCACCCCGGGAGCAAGATCGGGGTGCTGGTGGAGATCAACTGCGAGACCGACTTCGTGGCCCGCACCGACGACTTCCAGCAGCTCGTCAAGGATGTGGCGATGCAAGTGGCGGCCGCGAATCCCTCCTACGTGTCGCGCGAAGACGTGCCGGGCGCGGTGGTGGAGAAAGAGCGGGAGATCTACCGCCAGCAGATGGCCGATCAGAAGAAGCCGCCCCAGGTCGTCGACAAGATCATCGAGGGCAAGCTCGAGAAGTTCTACGCGGAGTCCTGCCTGCTGGAGCAGCCGTTCATTCGCGACGCCACCGGCAAGACCCGCCTCAAGGACATGGTGGACCAGTCGACGGCCAAGATGGGCGAGCGGATCGTGATCAAGCGGTTCGCCCGCTTCCAGGTGGGCGAGAGCTAGGCCTCCCATGGCCGCCCCCGGCGCGGCGCCCGCGTACAAGCGCGTCCTGCTCAAGATCTCGGGCGAGGCGCTCGCGGGAAGCCAGGGCTACGGCATGGACCCCGACGTCATCGGCCGCATCGCCGAGGAGGTGGCCGAGGTGGTGCGGCTGGGGGTCGAGCTGGCGGTGGTCATCGGCGGTGGCAACATCTTCCGCGGCATCGCGGCGAGCGCGGGCGGCATGGACCGCGCCACCGGCGACTACATGGGCATGCTCGCCACCGTGATCAACGCGCTCGCGCTTCAGGATGCGATCGAGAAGGCGGGCGTGCCCACCCGGGTGCTCTCCGCCATCGAGATGCGCGCGGTGGCCGAGCCCTACATCCGGCGCCGGGCCATTCGCCACCTCGAGAAGGGCCGGGTGGTGGTCTTCGCGGCGGGCACCGGGAATCCATTCTTCACCACCGATACCGCGGGCGCCCTGCGCGCGGTGGAGATCGGCGCGGAGGCCATTCTAAAGGCGACCAAGGTGGACGGGATCTACACCGCCGACCCGGCCAAGGACAAGACCGCGGTGCGGCTGCCGCGGGTCGGCTACATCGAGGTGCTCAATCGCGGGCTGCAGGTGATGGACACCACGGCCATCTCCCTCTGCATGGACAACAAGCTGCCCATCGTGGTCTTCGACCTCACGCGAAGGGGTAACATCAGACGGATAGTCACGGGCGAGCCGGTCGGGTCCGTCGTCTCCACCGACGCGGCGCCGGCGAAGGGGTAGGCCATGACGCAACAAGCGGTGCAGAAGGATCTCGAGACCCGGATGCAGGCCGCCGTCGACGTGCTCACGCGGGAGTTCGCGGGGGTGCGCACCGGACGCGCCAACGCCGCGCTGCTCGACGGGGTGCGGGTGGAGGCCTACGGCAACCCGACCCCGATCAACCAGGTCGCGTCGGTGTCGGTGCCCGACCCGCGCACGATCCTGATCCAGCCGTGGGACGCGTCCCAGCTCAAGGAGATCGAGAAGGGGATCGTGAAGTCGGACCTGGGCCTCACCCCCAGCAACGACGGCAAGGTCATCCGTCTCACGATGCCGACCCTCACCGAGGAGCGCCGCAAGCAGCTCGCCAAGTCGGTGGGCAAGTTCGCGGAGGACGCGCGGGTCGCCATCCGCAACGTGCGGCGCGAGGCCAACGACAAGATGAAGGCGCTCGGCAAGGAGAAGAAGATCTCCGAGGACGAGGAGCGTCGCGGCCACGACCAGATCCAGAAGACCACCGACCGCTTCACCGCCAAGATCGACGAGCTGAGCAAGAAGAAGGAGCAGGAAGTCCTCACGGTTTAGGCGGCGACCGCCGCGGACGACCGGGGCGGACAGCGGTTTACTTCTTTAGGCTCTTCATCTGCGGGGGCCCAGAAATGGCCCCCGCACTCCCCCATGTCGGCGGACACTCGTTTACAGCGCGGACGGACGCTCGCGTACTCCTTGCGGACGCCCTGGTGTTCCATTTGTCCTGAGCGCGCGCCGATTTCGCCTGTATTTCGGGCTTTTTACTGGCAATCCGTGGGGGGCTCACGTAACATCGTCTGCTATGGCGGCGAAGGCCGGGGCGGGGGTGTCGGTGGCGGAGTTGTCGACGCTCCCGGAGGACGACCTCCGACAGCGCGTCATGGCGCGCCCGGTGCCCCGGCACGTGGCGATCATCATGGACGGCAACGGCCGGTGGGCCACCAGCCGCGGGCTGCCGCGCGTGGCCGGCCACGGCGAGGGCGTGAAGGCGGTGCGGAACATCGTGCGCACCGCGGGTGAGCTCGGCGTCCAGTTCCTCACCCTCTACGCCTTCTCCTCCGAGAACTGGCAGCGCCCGCACCAGGAGGTCTCGACCCTCATGGCGCTGCTCGAGCGCTCGATCGAGCGCGAGCTGCCCGAGCTGATGGAGCGCAACGTGCGCTTCCGCATGATCGGCCGACCGGAGGGCGTGCCCCCGCGGGTGGGGCAGGGGATCCAGCGCCTCATCGACACCACCGCGGCCAACACCGGGCTCACCCTGCTCATGGCCTTCAACTACGGCGGGCGCGACGAGCTGGTCGACGCGGTGCGCACCCTCGCGCGCGAGGTCCAGCGCGGCGCGCTCCGTCCGGAGGACATCGACGAGGTCCGGGTCTCGCGCGCGCTCTACACCGACGGGGTGCCCGACCCGGATCTACTCATCCGCACCAGCGGCGAGCTGCGGCTCTCGAACTTTCTCCTGTGGCAGATCGCCTACACCGAGCTGTGGATGACCGCGACCCTGTGGCCGGACTTCGGGGCGCGCGAGTTCTGCCTCGCGGTGGCCGACTTCCAGCAGCGGGATCGTCGCTTCGGGAGAGTGTGATGTCCCAGGCGGAGGGCGTGCGTATCCCGCACCCGGTCGAGGCGGCCCGCCCCTCCCGCTCCGCCGCCCTCGTGCGGCGGCTGCTCAGCACCCTGGTCCTGCTCCCGCTCTTCGTGTGGATGGTGATCGACGGGCCGATGTGGCTCTTCGGGGCCGCCATGGTGCTGGTGGGTGCGCTCGGGCAGTGGGAGTTCACCGGCATGTTCGAGCGGGCCGGCGTCCGCACCCTGCGGGTCATCGGGCTGGTGGGCGGCTCGGTGCTGACCGCGAGCTTCGCCCTGCCGATCTCGGAGCGGGTGACCTTCACCGCGGTGCTCCTCGCCATCTGCGCGATCGGGTTCCTGCGGGCCGAGGTGGCGGGGCGGGCCGCGTGGGAGCCGGTGGCGGTCACGCTCTTCGGCGTCTGCTACGTGAACTGGCTGCTCGGCTACACCTTCTGGCTGCGCGATCTCGAGCACGGGGTGGAGTGGATCCTGCTCCTGGTCTCGGTCACCTGGCTCGGCGAGACCGCGGCCTACGTGGTCGGCTCGACCCTCGGCCGCCACAAGCTCGCTCCGTCGATCAGCCCGCGCAAGACGATCGAGGGCGCGGCGGCCCAGCTCGTGATGTCGGGGCTCGCGGCCCTGGGGGCGCGGGCGTGGTTCTTCCCCGCGCTCTCCCTCGAGAGCGCGATCGTGGTCGGACTGCTGCTGGGGGTGGTGGGGCAGGCCGGCGACCTCATCGAGTCCGCGATCAAGCGGAGCGTCGGCACCAAGGACACCGGCCGGCTCATCCCCGGGCACGGCGGCATGCTCGATCGCGTGGACAGCCTGCTCGTCAACACCCCGGTGCTTTTCTACTACGCAACCTACGCGAGGTCCCTGGGCGCATGAAGCGGCTGACCGTGCTGGGCGTCACCGGCTCGGTGGGTCGGCGCACCCTGGAGCTGGTCGATCATTTCCCCGACGACTTCCGCGTCGAGGGCATGGCCGCGCGCGGCTCGAACCCGGAGCTGATCGCGGACCTCGTCCGCCGTCACCGGCCCCGCGCCCTCGCGCTCTCGGATCCGGTCGCGATGGACGTGGTGGCGCGCGCCCTGTCCGCCCCGCGGCCCGAGCTGCTGTCGGGCCCGGCCGGGCTCGTGACCCTCGCGCGAGAGGTGGAGGCCGACGTGGTGCTCTCCGCCATCGTGGGCGGCGCCGGTCTGCTGCCGACGATGGCCGCGATCCAGAGCGGCAAGTCGGTCGCGCTCGCCAACAAGGAGACGCTCGTGATGGCGGGCAGCCTGATGACCGCGGCGGCCCGGGAGCGCGGGCTCCCGCTCCTGCCGGTC
>DASZJM010000567.1:0-1897 GCA_035948165.1 Candidatus Methylomirabilota bacterium | reverse complement strand
CGGCCGTGTCCGGGCGGGGGCTGTCGCCCCCGCGGCCGAGGGCGTGCAGCAGGCCCAGCAGGGCGAGCGGGAGCAGCAGGAACGCGGCGCTCAGCTTGATCGAGAGCGCGCCGCCGATGCCCGCCGCGACCCAGGCGAGCTCGCGCGTTCGTCCGGTCGCCCACCAGCGGCCGAAGCCACGCACCGCCAGCGCGGTGTAGCCGGCCAGGGCCAGGTCCACGTAGGCGCTCGCGGCCACGTCGTACGCGCTCGGGATCCACGCGATCGTGAGCGCGGCGGCCGCTGCCCACGCCCGGTCCGCCCCGCGCTCTCGCGCCCATCCGTACACGGTCATGACCAGGAGCGGCGCGAACAGCACGAGGGTGGCGCCGGCGGCGGCCTCGGCCACCCGCACACCGAGTGGCGAGCCCAGGAGCATGGCCCAGACCGCGTGCATCTCGACGCCCAGCGGGTAGTAGCCCGCGATGTTGTACGGCACCTCGACGGCCCGACCGGCTGCGATCCATGCCTTCGGGAGAGCGAAGTGGTAGAGGAGGGTGTCCTTGGCGGTGGGCGGCGCCACGGCCGCGATCAGGGCCAGGACCTGCCCGGTGACGACCAGACCGAGCGCGCCCCAGCCGACGAAGCGGGCGACGCCACCCGCGGTGACCCGGAGGGACACGAGCGCCCGGCCGGCCAGGACCAGTCCCACGAGCAGCGCCAGTCCCGCGGCCGAAGGGCGATAGAGAGGGACGGCGCCCAGGAAGAACCAGATCAGCGACCAGGCGCCGGCTCCCACGAGCGAGCGCTCGGCCACCCGCAGCACGGGGTCATCGAGGGCGCCGTCGTCGAAGGAGGTGTCGACGTGGCGGACGATCGCGTCGCCGAGACCGTACCAGGCGAGCCCGATGAGGCCGGCGATCAGGACCCCGATCAGGGACTGGATCCCCGCCGGACCCCAGACTGGTCCGTGAGCCAGACGGGCGAGGCTGGCCGACGCCAGGCCGGGAAGGTGACCCACATCCTCCCCCCGGCCCAGCAGGAAGGCCACCGCGAGCACGAGCCACCAGGCGCCCGCGACGGCGAGGACGCCCGTCCGGCGGGCTCCGGCAGTCATTCCCGCTCAGCCGTGGGTCGCCCCGACGTAGCCCTGCTCGAGATCGCGCGCGCGCAGCGCCGGATCGCGCTCCGCGGGCGGACCGTACCCGCCGCCGCCCGGGAGGAGCACCTCGATCAGGTCACCCGGCTGTAGCGTCTGCTCGGCCTTCGGGTTGGCGGGCGCGCGTCCGTTGATCAGGACCTGGCCGGGGAGGCCGGGGAGGCCGCCGAAGAATCCCTGGGCCGGGATGCGGGTCCGGTCGCACAGGACCGAGCACGTGGCCGGCTCGTCGGATCGCACCCGGAACGCGATCACCTGACCCAGGCCGCCCCGGTAACGTCCGTCTCCGCCGGATCCGTCGCGCAGGGCCTTGCGCTCGATGAGCAGCGGCGCCAGCGACTCGACGACCTCGACCGGCGTTCCGAGGACGCCCGAGGGGAAGGCGGTGGCGGACAGGCCGTCCTGGGCCGGGCGCGCCCCGGTGCCGCCCGAGCTGAAGAACGTGTAGACCCACGGCGAGCGGTCGCGGTTCTTGCCGGTGAGCTGGATGCCCCAGATGTTGGCCGAGCCCTCGGCCATCACCCGCTCGGGCACCGCTTCCTTGAGGGCTCCCGCCACCACGTGCGGCAGGAAGTGTCCGATGATGTGGCGCGCCGCCACCGGGGCGGGATGCTGCACGTTGAGGATCGAGCCCTCGGGCGCGGTGATGCGGAGCACGCGGAACGCGCCCTCGTTGTTCGGGACGTCGGGGCTCACGATCACCTTGACCCCGTAGGTCGTGTAGGCCTCCGTGTAGTTCATGACCACGTTGATGCCGCG
>DASZJM010000566.1:0-4614 GCA_035948165.1 Candidatus Methylomirabilota bacterium | reverse complement strand
CGCGAGACGGTGTAGCCGCCGAGCACGAGGTTGTCGTGCACGGTCATCTCCGCGAAGAGCCCGCCCGCCTGGGCCAGGTAGCCGACGCCCAGGCGCATGATCTGGTCGGGCCGGCGCCCCGCGATGGCCTGGCCGTCGAGCGCGATGCGCCCCGCGAAGGGCGGCAGATAGCCGAAGGCGGTCTTGAGCAGGGTGGACTTGCCCGCGCCGTTCGGGCCGATGATGCCGACGATCGCGCCGTCGGGCACCCGGAGCGACGCGGCCTGGACGATCTCGAGCTTGCCGTAGCCCGAGCGCACCTCCTCAAGCTCGAGCATCGTTACCCCCGCCCTCGGCCCGCCCGAGCAGGGCCGCGATCACCCGCGCGTCGGCGCGGATCGCGGCGGGCGGCCCCTCCGCGATCTTCTCGCCATGGTCCATCACCACGATCTTGTCGCAGAGCCCCATCACGAACGGCATGTGGTGCTCGATGATCAGGAGGGTGCGGCCCCGGGTCCGGAGCTCACTCAGGATCTCGCCGATCTGGCGGCGGACCACCGGGTGCACACCGGCGAGCGGCTCGTCGAGCAGGAGGAACTCGGGATCGATCACCAGGTTCATCGTCAGCTCGAGCAGGCGCTGCTGGCCGATGGAGAGACTCCCCGCTGCCGTGTCGACCAGGTGGCTCAGGCCCATGCGGCCGAGCCACTCCCGCGCGCGCGGCTCCCAGCCCTGGAGCCTCCGCCCCATCGCCGCGATGGCGAGGTTCTCGCGCACCGGAAGGTCGCGGAAGATCTTCACCGCCTGGAAGGTGCGACCGATGCCGCGGCGGGCGATCTCGTGGGTGGCGAGGCCGTCGATGCGCCGGCCGTCGTAGAGGATCGCTCCCTCGTCGGGGCGCAGGAGGCCGGTCACCAGGTTGAAGACGGTGCTCTTGCCCGAACCGTTGGGGCCGATGAGGCCCACCACGCTGCCGGGCGCGATGTCGAACGAGCAGGCGGACACCGCGCGGAGGCCGCCGAACCGCTTGCTCAGGCCGGCGAGGGCGAGCTTCGGCGGGGGCGCTACTTCTTGTCCCACGCGTACGGGGGCACCGGCACGTACTTGCCGCCCGCGGCCGCCGCGACCGACTCCGGGTAGATCGGCACCTTCTTGCCGGCCTGGATCTGCACCACCACGGTCTGGATGGGCATGCGGTGCCCCTCGGCGAGCGGGGTGAACTTGCGGGTGCCCCACGCGGTCACGAAGGTGGTGCTCTCGAGCGCGGCCTGGATCTTCTGGGGATCGAGGCTGCCCGCCTTCTGGATCGCCTCGAGCAGCACCACGGTGGCGTCGTGGGCCTGCACCGCGAAGTTGGTGGGATCGGTGCCGGTCTTCTTCTTGTAGGCCGCCATCATCGGCTCCGACACCGCGGAGTACTTCGCCGGCCACCAGCGATTGTTGACGATGGCGAGATCCGTCTGCTTGACGTGCTGGTCGATGAAGGTCTGCGCGCTCACCGTCGCGCCCATGTGGGCCACCACCGACGGCACCTTGAGCTCGAACCATTGATTGAAGAGGACCGGGCCGCTCGACCCGTAGATCTCGCCGATGGTGGCCTGGGCCCCGGTGCGCTTGATCTTGGCCCACTGCGGGGTCAGGTCGGTCACCCCGCGGTCCACGAACTCGTCGGCCGCGACCTCCACGTCCTTGGCGTTGGCCGCGAACCAGTCGCGGACGATGCGCGAGAAGTCGCGCCCCGCGTCGGTGTTCTCGTTCAGCAGCGCGATCTTCTTCGGCTTCACGTGCATCGCCACCGCCGCGGCCACCGAGCGCGCGATGTCGTTGGCGGTGGGGCTCAGCTGGAACGCGTACTCCATCTTGCCCTGGGCGATCTTCTCCCCGATCTTGAGCGACGCCGAGCAGCAGGTGACCACCGGGGTCGACGCCTTCTGGAACTCGTCCATTACCCGGATGAACACGTCACTGGAGAGAAAGCCCATCCCCACGTGGATCTTGTCCACCGTGAGCGCGCGCGTCACCACGTTGAGCCCCACGTCGCCCTTGCCCTCGTCGTCGTACCAGATGACGCGGACCTTGGCGGGCTTGCCGCCCACCTGGACGGTGGCCATCCGCTCGAGCGCGACCTCGGCGCCCGCCTTCATCTGCGCGCCCACGTCGGCGCTGATCCCCGAGATGGGCAGGAACGCGCCGAGCCGGACCTCGTCCTGCGCGGAGGCGGCGAGAGGAGCGGCGAGGAGCGCGGCGAGGCCGAGCAGGGGCGGCAGAATCGTCGTGGGCTTGCGCATGATCACGCCTCCGCGTGGTGAAGCGAGGGGGGACGCACGGTGGCGGGATGATAGCACACGCGTCGACGCGGCCTGGACGCGGCGGCCCACCCGCGCGCTACCGGGGGCGCGAGGACCGCCGGTCCGCGCAGATCGCGCCGCCCTTCACCACCAGCTCGATGCGCGCGGGATCCAGCAGCAGCGTGACATCGTCGAGGGGATTGCCCGCGACCAGCACCAGATCGGCGAGGCGGCCCTTCTCCACGGTGCCGATCTCGTGCTCGAGCCCGAGACATGCGGCGGCCCCCTGGGTGGCCGCGCGCAGCGCCTGCATCGGGCTGAGCCCGGCCTCGACCAGGTACTTGAGCTCGAGCGCGTTCTTCGGGTGCCCGTGCCCGCCCGCGTCGGTGCCCGCCGCGATCGGCACCCCGAGCTCGAGCGCGCGCCGCACGCTCGCCACGTGGTGTGCGTGGAGCGCGACCGCACGCTCCCGCACGTGGGGCGCGGGGCTCTCGCGATGATAGACGTACACGGTGAGGGTGGGCACGAAGAAGGTGCCCTGGACCGCCATCTGGCCGAGCAGGGTCGCGTCCTCGTCGAGGTAGCACCCGTGCTCGATCGAGTCGACGCCCGCGGCCAGCGCGGTGCGCAGCCCGGGGCCGCCGAGCGCGTGACACATCACCCGACGGCCGAGAGCGTGGGACTCGGCCACCAGCGCCTCCATCTCCGCGAGCGAGAAGGCCGCGTCGAGCGGCCCGTGCCCCGGGCGCGAGCTGGCGCCCCCGGTGGTCGCGGTCTTGATCACGTCGGCGCCGGCCCGCACCATCGTGCGCACCACGTCGCGCACCGCGTCCGACCCGTTGGCCACGCAGGAAGGCAGCAGCGGGTCGTAGGCGCCGCAGCAGTCGTGGCCCGACGGGCTCACCCGGTCGCCGATGCCGCCGGTCGGCGAGATGATCTGCAGCGCCAGCACCAGCCGCGGCCCCGGGATCAGCCCCTGCTCGACGGCCAGCTTGAATCCCGCGTCGAGCCCGCCCGCGTCGCGCACGGTGGTGTAGCCCATCGCGAGCGCTTCCGCGAGCACGCGCGCGGTGCGCAGGTGCGCGGTGCTGGCCGGCTCGTCCAGGCCGAACCGGGTGGCGAGGCCATAGCCGTGCGAGGCGAGGTGATCGTGGGCGTCGATCAGGCCCGGAATCAGGGTCCGGCCGCTCGCGTCGATGACCTCCGCGTCGGCCGGCCAGCCGAGGCTGGCCCGCGGACTCACCGCGCTAATCCGGTCGCCCTCGATGACCACCGCTGCGTCGGGGACGGGCGCGGCGCCGGTTCCGTCGATCAGGGTGGCGCCGGTCAGGACGCGGGTCATGGCGGGCGCATCATACCTGGATTGGCGGCTTGGGTGGAACGGTAGACGCGGGCGGGCAATCGGTGGTAAGACAGGGGCGCCGCAGAGGGGCATGAGGCGTGGACGGGTTGGAGAAGCTGCTCGGCAATAGCCCGCCGATCGTCGCGCTGAGGGCGCGAGCCCGGCAGCTGCTGGACGTTGCGCGGGAGGCTCGGCGACCGCCGCCCGTGCTCTTACAGGGTGAGGTTGGGTCCGGCAAGAATCTCCTCGCGCGGGCTCTCCACGAAGCGAGCGGCGGTCGCGCCGCGGGCCCCTTCGTGCACGTCCAGTGCAACGCCATTCCCGAGACGCTCGCCGAGTCGTTGCTGTTCGGACACGAGCGGGGTGCGTTCACCGGCGCCGATCGAGCGCGAGCCGGGTTCTTCCGGACTGCCCACCGCGGCACCATCCTGCTGGACGAGATCGGAACCCTGTCCGACGCCGCCCAGGCCCGCCTGCTCCAGGTCGTCAACGAAGGTCTCGTCCCGGTGATCGGTCTGCCGAACCCGGTTTCGGTCGACGTGTGGGTGATCTGCGCCACCAACGTCGACCTGGAGGAGGCGGTGCGGGAGCGGCGGTTCCGGGCCGACCTCCTGAGCCGTCTCACCGTCTGGCTCACCCTGCCGCCTCTGCGCAGCCGGCGCGGAGACATCGTGCCCCTCGCCCAGCAATTCCTCGCCGCCACGTGCGCCGACTTCCGGCGGCCGCTCAAGAGCTTGAGTCCGAGCGCCCGGTTGCGCCTGGAACAGCACAGTTGGCCGGACAACGCGCGGGGGCTGCGGAACGCGATCGAGAAGGCGGTCATCTTCACCCCGGGCCCGGTCATCGCGGCCGACAATCTCGAGATCGAGACGTCGGTGAAGGTCGAGGACGATCGCGAGCGCCATCTCGACGTGCTCGAGCAGACCGGCTGGAACATCAGTCAGGCCGCGCGACGCCTCGGGATCTCTCGCCCGACCCTCCGCGCCCGGATCGCGCGGTGGAAGC
>DASZJM010000565.1:0-6616 GCA_035948165.1 Candidatus Methylomirabilota bacterium | reverse complement strand
GCCAGCCTCGTCGCCGGGCACGGGGGCGCGCCGGTCCTGCCGGGCCTCGACCTGTCGGTCGGCGACGGCGAGCTGGTCGCCGTCCTCGGGGCCAACGGGGCCGGCAAGTCGACCCTGATGACGACGCTCTCCGGGCTCCTCCGCGCCGACCGGGGCGCAGTGAAGCTCTTCGGCGCCGACGTGAGCGCGCTCGACGCGCCGGACCGCGTGCGCGCCGGCCTCGTCCTGGTGCCGGAGGGCCGCCTCGTCTTCCCGGACCTGAGCGTGCGGGACAACCTGCGCCTGGGAGCGCTCGTCCGGCGCGACGCGGACATCGCGGCCGACATCGAGGCCATGCTCGATCGCTCTCCGCGCCTCCGCGCCCGCGCCGACGGCCGGGCCGGCCTGCTCTCGGGCGGCGAGCAGCAGATGCTGGCGCTCGCCCGTGGCCTGATGGCGCGCCCGCGCGTCCTGCTGCTCGACGAGCCCTCCCTCGGCCTGGCGCCGCAGCTCGTCGAGCAGATCTTCGAGGACCTGGCCGCGCTGCGCGACGCCGGGCGGACCCTGCTGCTCGTCGACCAGAACGCCGAGCTGAGCCTCGCCATCGCCGATCGCGGCTACGTGCTGGAGCGCGGGCGCATCGTCGCGGAGGGGCCCGCGGCCACCCTCTTAGGCGACGGCGCCCTGCTCGACGCCTACCTCGGAGGCGCGCGGCCAGCTCCTGCCCCCACCGCCGCCCGGGAGGCCTCCGCGTCCTGACGCTCGGCGCGCTCGGTCGGCGGCCAGAAGGGACACACCTGGCGCCCCGGCTGGCCGCAGGAGCGATACTGCACGACATCGGTCTCCACGAACCGCTTCAGCAGGGCGAGCGAGAACGCCATGTCGCTCGCCAGCGCGGCCTGGTGGCACAGGAGGCAATCGCCGGGCAGCTCGAGCTTCAGCGGCACGCCGGTGAGCGGATCGAACCCTCCGAACGCCCAGTTCTGGCTGCCGAAGCCGGGCTGGATCTTCTGCATCAGGTGCAGCGTGTGCTCGTCCTTGCTGCGATCCAGGTGACCGTCGCGGCTCGTGGCGAAGATGGGCGCGCCGCTCTTCCGGTCACGCCCGGTCTGCTTCGCGCGGTGGACGTCGAGCGCGAACAGCGCGCCCGCCGGGAACTCGCGCAGCTTGGGGTCGCGACGCACCGCCTCGAGCGCGTCCCGCGAGACGTAGAGGTCGCGCGAGAACCCGTCGACCCGGTCCACCACCGCGTACCGCACCAGGCTGGTCTGGTAGTCCGGTGGATAGGGAACGAGGGGAAGCGACGCGGCCGCGGCTGCGCCGGCCGACACCACGAGCGCGAGCAGCCCCGCCCGCATCCTCATTCGGCTCACCGAGCCGGTTCGGCGCGCCCCTGGATCTCGAGCACGCGGCCGAGGTTGCGCCTGGCCTCGGGAAAGTCGGGCTGTACCGCGAGAGCGCGACGGAACTCCTGGGCGGCCTCGTCCAGGCGACCTTCCTGGGCGAGGGTGCTGCCCCAGTTGTTGTGCGCCTCGGCCAGGCGGGGATCGAGCTCCAGGGCGCGCCGGAAGTGAACGGTGGCTTCGGCGGGGCTGCCCCGGCGAGCCAGCGCCGCGCCGAGGCGGTTGTGGAGCCCGGCCTCATCCGGCCGCTCGCGAAGCGTCGCCTGCAGCCGCTCGATCTCATCCGCCAGGCGCGCGGCGTACGCGCGGGTACGCTCCAGATTGGCGCTCGCCTCCTCCAGGCCGGGACGCAGCCTGACCGCTTCCTCATACTGATTCAACGCCTCCAGGACCCGGCCCTGCCGATCAAACGCCACGCCGAGATCGTTGTGGGCCTCGGCGAGCTTCGGGTCAAAGCGGAGCGCGGTCTGGTAGTCCGCGATCGCCTCGGCGAGCTGGCCGTGTCGGGCGCGCACGACACCCAGGCCGGCGTACGCCGCGGCCAGCGTGGGCTGAAGGCGCAACGCCTCGCGAAAGTGCCACGCCGCCTCCCCGTCCTTCCGATCCTCGAAGTCCATGTTGCCCAGGTTGACGTGCGCCCGGGCCGACGGGCTGACCCGCAACGCGTGGGTCCAGAGGGCCTCCGAGTCGCGCCAGATCTGGACCTGGTTCCAGGCCAGCCAGCAAAGCACCGCCGCGACGCAGGCGGCCGTCGCGGTCGCCCCGATCCGGGTCCGCCGCCACATTGCGGTCAACGCCGCACCGGCCAGGAGGGCCCAACCCAGGCACGGGAGATAGCTGTACCGGTCGGCCACGAGCTGCGGACCGTTGTGCACGATCCCGATCACCGGCAGGAGGACGACCAGATAGACCGCCCAAGTCGCGGCGAGCGCAGGCGCGCGGCGATGCCCGACCACGACGATGACGCTCGCGACCAGCGCAAATAGCCCCGCGAGAACGAAGGACCGGGCGAGAGGGTGCACCCGGAAGGGCAGCTCGTAGAGCGGCGAGAGCCCGGTCGGCAGCAGTGTCTTCCAGAGATAGAACGTCACCGAGTATCCGGTGACCGCCGCGCGTCCCGGCAGCGAGAGCTCGGCCAGCGAGGTCGGCGCGACGCCACCCGCCCGCAGCGCCACCACGGCCCCGACGGAGCCGCCCAGGCTCAGCAGCACGAAGGGCAGCTTCTCGGCCCACACTCGGCGCTGAGCCGGGCCGAGCCACCCGCCCGCGCCGGGGCCGAGGCGACGGAGTGGATAGACGTCGAGGATCACGAGGACGGCGGACAGGCTCACCGCCATCGACTTGGAGAGCACGGCGAGGGCGGCGCACAGGACACTCGTCCAGTACCAGCGGCCGGACTTCCCTTTCTCGACGTGGCGGAGATACGCCAGGATCGCTCCGAGGTAGAACACTCCGCACAGCACGTCGCGCCGCTCCGTGGCCCAGGCCACCGACTCGACTCTGAGCGGATGAACCGCGAAGACCACCGCGGCAAAGGCAGCGCCGATCCGGAGGGCCCGCGGCTCCGCACCGGGGAGCGCGGTCGCCAGCAAGGATACCGCCACCCCGTAAAAGACGACGGCTGCAACCGCATGCAGGAGGAGGCTCGTGAGATGGTAGCCCGCGGGGTCGAGGCCCCACATCTCATAGTCGAGACCGAGGGTCAGCCACGTCACGGGCATGTAGTGGCCCATGTGGGCGGTGGTCCACATCCATCGCAGATGCGACAGCGAGAGGCCGCGGTAGTGGGTGTTCTCGAGGAAGTTCTGCGGGTCGTCCCACTTCACGAAGTCGTTGTCGACGGTGGAGGCGAAGGCTCCGACCGTGACGAGCGCCACCACGAGCGGCACCAGCCACTCGTATCCCAGCCGTCGCCACCCGCTGGTCTTCCCGCCGGGTGCGCTCACGATCTCGTTCGTTCGAGCGACACTGACGTCACAGTAGCACCTTACCGCGTTGACACTGTCACCGGCGCGGGTCTAGCATCTCCAAAGGCTCCCGGCAGCTCCTCGAACCGGAGGACGCATCCATGCCAATCCTGAAAGTCTTCGTCGGGAAGGACGATCGCGAGGCCGTCCTCACCCAGGCCACCCTGCTCGAGCCCTACGACGCCTTCGTCCTCGTGCAGGCCACCCCGGCCGCCGCGCGGGCGATCGCCCGCAAGTATCCCGTCGAGGACATCACCGACCAGTACGCGCTCGAGCTGCCGAGCGCGCAGATCAAGATCAACACGGCGCGGCCGCGCATCACGCGCGCGGGCAAGGTGCGCCATCCCGCCTACAAGGCGGAGCGGCTCTCTCCGGGCCCGCATCACTACCTGGTGCAGTTCCGCGGGCCCATCAAGGACCGCTGGCTCGCCGCCCTCAAGGCCACCGGGGCCAGGATCCGCGAGCCCCGCGGCAGCTTCGCCTACGTGGTCTGGGCCCGGCGGAGCGCGCTTCCCAAGATCACCGCGCTGCCCTTCGTGCGATGGATGGGCCACCTGCCCCACGCCGCCCGCATCGCGCCGAGCGTGGAGCGCCCCGGGCGCGTCGGCAAGGCCGTCCCCCGGCGGCGGGTCCGGCCGAACGTGTACCGGGTCGAGGTCTTCGACGGCAAGGACACCGGCAAGATCGCCGCCGCCGCCCGCCGCCTCCGCTTCACGGTCCTGTCCCAGGAGCCGGCGGCGCGGGTGCTCGTCCTCGAGGGGGCCAGCGCCGACGGCACGCGGGCCCGCCAGATCCAGGCGCTCTCCGCGGTGCACGGGGTGAAGTTCATCCGGCCGCTGGTCATCCCCCGCACCACCAACAACGTCGCCACCGGCATCATGGGGAACGCGTTCGCGGCGACCAGCGCGACGGGGCCGAAGCTGACCGGCGTCGGGGAGATCATCGCGGTCTGCGATACCGGCCTCGACACCGGCAACCCCGCCTCGATCCATCCCGACTTCGCCGGACGCATCCTGGCCATCAAGAGCTACCCGATCACCGCCGACTGGAGCTCGATCATCAGCAACCCCGGCGGCAACGACGGCCCCGCCGATCTGGACTCGGGGCACGGCACCCACGTGAGCGGCTCCGTGCTCGGCGACGGCACGGTGTCCGCGAGCGGCCCCGCGCTCATCCGGGGCCACGCCCACAAGGCCAAGCTCGTGTTCCAGGCCGTCGAGCAGGAGATGAAGTGGAAGCCCAACGCGCCGCCCAGCGTGACCGGCGAGCGCTACGTCCTCGCGGGCCTCCCCGCCAACCTCGGCCCGCTCTTCCAGTTCGCCTACACCAACGGCGCCCGGATCCATTCCAACTCGTGGGGCGGCGGCGACCCGGGGGCGTACGACGATCAGTGCCGCCAGTTCGACCAGTTCGTGTGGGACCACAAGGATCTCTGCTTCGTCATCGCGGCGGGCAACGACGGCACCGACAACGACGGTGACGGCAAGGTCAACCTGAAGAGCGTGACCTCGCCGGGCACCGCGAAGAACTGCGTCACGGTGGGCGCCTGCGAGAACCTCCGCCCCGAGTTCGATTCGGAAACGTATGGGGAGTGGTGGCCCTCGGACTTCCCCGCGAACCCGATCAAGAACGATCCGATGGCCAATCACCCCGATCAGGTGGTGCCCTTCAGCAGCCGCGGCCCGACGGCCGACAACCGCATGAAGCCGGACGTTCTCGCGCCGGGCACCTTCATCCTCTCCACCCGCTCCTCGAAGCTGGCCGCGAACAATTTCGCCTGGGCCGCCTATCCTCCGGACAAGGCCCACTACTTCCACATGGGCGGCACCAGCATGGCGACCCCGCTCACCTCGGGCGCGGTGGCCCTCCTCCGCGAGTTCCTCCGGAAGAAGCAAGGCATCGCGAGCCCGTCGGCCGCCCTCCTCAAGGCCCTGCTCATCGCGGGGGCGAAGCGCCTGCCCGGCACCGCGTCCACCACCACGATCGTCGACAACCACCAGGGCTTCGGGCGGGTCGACCTCGACCGCTCGGTCAAGCGCGTGCTCACCGCGGTGGACGGGCCCGGGCTCAAGACCGGCAACAAGTCGACCTTCACGGTCAAGGTGCCCACCGCGAGCAACACGCTGCGGATCGCGCTCTGCTACTCCGACTTCCCCGGGCCGTCGCTGATCAACAACCTGAACCTGATCGTGGCCGATCCGGCCGGCAAGCGCTACGTGGGCAACAAGCCCGCCTCCGCCGGCAGCACCCTGACGCTCGACTCCACCAACAACGTGGAGGTCGTCCAGGTCGGCACCGCCAAGAAGGGCAACTGGACGGTGGACGTGGTCGCCTCCAATGTCAGCAGCAGCCCCCAGGACTTCGCGCTGGCCGCGGTCCTGGTGTGACGCCGGGGCTAGCGCGAGCCGCCCACCCCTCGCGCTTGACTCCGCCTCACCTCGGCCGCATCCTGCCTGACCAGGAGGGTCACATGGCGCCACGCATCGCACCGATCGACGCTACCCTGGGTGCCGTCGTCACCGATCTCGAGCTCGCCCGCCTGGACCCCGCGACGTGGCAGACCGTCGAGGCCGCGTTCCACGAGTACGCGGTCCTGGTGTTCCCGGGCCAGAACCTGACCGAGGCTGAGCAGGTGGCCTTCGCGAACCGGTTCGGCGAAATCGAGCTCCTGGCGGCCGACCCCGAGCAGAAGGCGGTGCCCATCAGCAACCAGAAGCCCGACGGAACGATCATGGGTCCGGACGAGCATCGCTACAAATCTCTGCGGGGCAACGAGGGCTGGCATACCGACAGCTCGTACATGCCGCTGGCGGCCAAGGCCTCCGTGCTCTCGGCCCAGGTGGTTCCCTCCGCGGCGGGCGAGACGGAGTGGGCCGACATGCGCGCGGCCTACGAGGCGCTCGACGAGGCCACCCGGCGGCGCATCGCGGGGCTCTCGGCCCATCACTCTCTGTACCACTCGCAGGCCACGATCGGGCACGTGGTCAGTCCGGGCGCCGGCTACGGATTCCACACGAAGGGGGCGCCGCTGCGGCCGCTGGTGAAGGTGCACCCGGTCACCGGCCGCCCCGCGCTGTTCATCGGCCGCCACGCCCACGCCATTCCGGGCCTCGATGCGGCGGAGTCGGAGGCCCTGCTCTCCCACCTCGTCGACTTCGCCTGCCGGCCGCCCCGCACCTACGCGCACAGCTGGCGGCCCGGCGACGTGGTCATCTGGGACAACCGCTGCGTGCTGCACCGCGCCCGGCCCTATGACTATCGTGAGCC
>DASZJM010000564.1:0-14618 GCA_035948165.1 Candidatus Methylomirabilota bacterium | reverse complement strand
GCACCGGTACCGCTGAATGGCGCGCAGCGCGGTCTCGACGTCGAAGCGGTGGAGCGCCACCAGGGTCGCCCCGGTGTAGGCCATCAAGTTGAGCTGCACCTCCATGCCGGTGATGTGGAACCACGGCACCACGCCCAGCAGTACGTCGGCGGGGCCGATGCCGAAGAACGCGCGGACCAGCTCGCAGTTCGCGGTGACGTTGCCGTGGGTGAGCTCCGCGCCCTTGGGGGCGCCGGTGGTGCCCGAGGTGTACTGGATCAGCGCGGTATCGTGACGCGCGCGCGGCTCGAGCGCGCGAAGGGTGGCCCCGTCGCCGATGATCGCCCGGAACTCGTCCCAGCCCGCCGGCCGGCGGGGCGCGTCCTCGCGCAGCGACGGCGGGAGCGGGAGCGTAGGCTCGTCCGGAAGGTAGTCGCAGTAGGACACGCGCACCACCGCGTCGAGGGCGGCCCGGTCGCGCACGCTCTCCACGATCTCGCGGCCCGCGTCGCCAGCCACCAGCACCCGGGCGCCCGAGTCGCCGAGCTCGTGCCCCAGCTCGTGGGTCTTGTGCATCGGATTGAGCGCGACCGTGATCGCGCCGACCTTGAGCGCGCCGAAGTGCGCGATCGCGAACTGGGGACAGTTCTCCAGATAGAGCGCCACCCGGTCTCCCGGGCCGAGGCCGCGGCCGCGCAGCCAGGCCGCGAAGCGGTCGCTCGCCTCGTCGAGCTCGGCGAACGAGACCTCCCGGCCGTAGAAGACCAGCGCCGCCTTGCGCGGCATGCGCGCCGCGGTGGCCTTGAGCCGCGCGGGCAGCGAGTCGTCGGGCAGCCGGATGTGCGCCTCGTCGACGCCGGGCGGCCAGTGCCCCTGCCAGATGCGATCCACGGGCGGGATACTAACACCGCGCCGCCGCCGCCCGCGTTGACACACCGTGACGCGGCGGGTAGCATCCTGCCCCACGATGGCAGGCCGCGATCTCGTCGTCCGGCTGGGCCCGCTCACGTTCTCCGCCCGCTGGGAGGAGACCGCCGCGCCGCGCACGTGCGCCGCGTTTCGCCGGCTGCTGCCGTACCGGCAGCGGATCATCCAGGCACGCTGGAGCGGCGAGGCGGGCTGGATCCCGCTCGGCGCCTTCGATCTCGGCGTGGGCGCCGAGAACGCCACCCACGAGCCGGCGCCGGGGGCGCTGCTCTTCTACCCCGGCGGGATCAGCGAGACCGAGATCCTGTTCCCGTATGGCACCGCGCGCTTCGCGAGCGTGAAGGGAGCGCTGGCCGGCAACCACTTCCTCACCATCGTGGACGGCCGCGAGCGGCTCGGCGAGATCGGCCGGCTGCTCTGCTGGGAAGGCGCTCAGGACATCAGCTTCGAGGCGTAGCCGCGGCGGGGCCGGGCGACTCCGGCTTGGCGCGCCAGGCCTTCACCATCGCGTCGCCCCGCGTCACCTGCTCCGGGGTCAGCTGCCCGCGGATCGAGTCGCGGGCCTGGCGCGCGGTGTCGGCCTCCCGGCCGATCAGGTTCTGCGCCGCGATCGAGAACCACTGGTAGGCCTGTACCGGATCGCGCTCGACGCCCTGACCGTTGGCGTAGCGCACGCCGAGGTTGAACTGGGCGAAGGCGACACCCTGCGCGGCGGCGCGCCGGTACCACTTCACCGCCTCCTCGAAGTCGCGGACGACCCCGTCCCCGTTGGCGTAGCGGAGACCGAGCTGGTACTGCGCGGGAGCCAGGCCCTGCTGGGCGGCCTCGCGATACCAGCGCGCGGCCTCGGCGGGGTCGCGGGGCACGCCGTCGCCGGCGGCGTAGCGGAGCGCGAGCTGGTACTGGGCGGTGGCCGCCCCGCGCTCGGCGGCCGCGCGCAGCAGCAGGGCCTCGCGCGAGCCGGTCGGCCCGGCCAGCCGGCCCTCGCCGCGGAGCTGATCGAGCGCGGCGCGCGCGGCCTGATTGCCCTGCTCGGCGGCGCGGCTGTACCACACCGCCGCCTCCACGTCGTCGCGGTCGACCCCGCGGCCGTAGGCGTAGAGGAATCCGAGGCGGAACTGCGCGTGGACGTCGCCGCGCTCGGCTGCGCGCCGGTACCAGGTCACTGCGACGGCGGGATCGGCAGGCACGCCCTGCCCGCGCTCGTGCATGAACCCGATCATGAACTGGGCGGACGCGTCATCGCGCTCGGCCAGCGGGAGCCACTCGCGGTAGGCGGCGGGATAGTCGCCCTGGTCGTACGCGCGCCGCCCATCCGCGAAGCCGGCCCAGGCCGGGCCGGCGATCAGCGCGATCCCGAGCGCGACGCGCGCGAGCGGCGGCGCGAAGCGGGCGATCAGGCTATCGCCGGTTGATCTGCACCTTGATCTTGGGATACTCCGGCTCCCGACCTTCCACGTCCACGATGCGGAGGAGCCCGTCGCTGCCCTCGATCAGGAGGTTGTTGTTGGAGAAACCGACGAGCTTGCCCCACGCCTTCGGCACCCCGATCTCGTACTTGGCGGGCGTCTCGGCCACCGCGGCCCGGGGGCGCAGCTCGCCGAGCCAGAGATGGCTCGCGATGGCCACCAGGGCCAGCGCGATGACGGTGAGCATACCTTTCACGTAGCGGTCCGTGAGCATGCGCAACCTCCTTGAGCTCGGGCTTGGGCCGGGCTAGAGCAGGCCGGGCACGAAGGCGTCGCGGCCGCGCACGTAGGTGGCCTGGCGCTGCGCCGCGTTGCGGTTCACGAGCGGACGCATGTACATCGGATGCGTCGCGCAGCGCACCTCGTGCTCCAGTTCGGACCGTTGCTGGCCGCCGTCGGGATCCACGATCACCTGGAAGCGATACTGGTACGGGTTGCTCTCCTCGGTGACGAGGCTCCGCTGCACCAGCCAGTCGTGCGGGCCGGAGAAGTCGGCGATGTAGATCGCGATGTGATGCCCGTCGAAGGGAGCGAACTTCGTGTCGGTCTCGCGGAACACCAGCTCCTGGTGATAGCCGACCGACACCCGCGCCGCCGCACCCTGGTCGTCGTGGGTCACGCTCGCGGTCGCGCGCAGCGCCTGCTGGTAGAAGCGGGCGATGCCGGCGGCCGCGCCGCGCGCCACCGGGACCTCGACGCGCCCGATGCCGAGCGTGATGTCGGCCCATTCGGGCCCGGGGCCCACACAGCGGAACTGGTTCCCCCACGGGCACGTCACGGCCACGTGCTTGTCCCGCACCTCGTAGGCGAACTGGGTGCCCGCGAGCGCCTGGCGCACCGAGGCGAGCCGCCGCGTGAGCGCGTCGAGGTCCGGGACGATCAGCTCCACGTGGCCCTGCACCACGTTGGGCTTGCCGGTGGGCAGGTGGAACTGGGTCTGTCCCGCGTTGGCCCACATGTTCTCCACGCTCACCATCAGGTAGGGATCGCGCGTCAGCCCGAGTCCCGCGATGTAGAAGAGCGTGGCTGCCTGCTGGTCCGGCACGCGCACGTTCACGTGCTCCAGCAGAAGGATGTTACCGAGATCCTGCTCCCGCCGATCGTAGGTCATCGCCGCCATGGCCCGTGGCCCTCCTCTGGCCTGCGGCAAGCATACTACCGCACCCGGGCGACCCGCGCCCCCGCATTCCGGGCCGGGCCCCGGTCCCGGTCGAGCCACCGACCGAGGCGGGTCAGCACGATTCCCAGGTGGAGAATCAGCCCCCGGCGGGGGCGCCGGGCCCAGTCCAGCACGGCCCGACGCGCGCTCTGCTCCCGCAGCTCGCCGAGGCGAGCCTCCGCCATCTTCTGCGTGATGTACTCGCCGTAGTCCATGGCCGTCCTCCTCGCTAGGCCGCGCGGCTCAGCCGGCCGGCGGGCCGAGACGAGCCGGTGGCGAGCGCCGGGCGGATGGGCCGGGGCTCCTGGGGCAGCAGCACCACACGCAGCCGCGGCGGATCCTGGTGGTCGAGACGCCGAAAGAGATCGTGGGTGATCCGGGTGATGGTGCCCACGGTGGCCTCGCGCGCCAGCGCGAGCCGCATCGACACCACCCATTCGCCGGACCAGGTCCGCCGCACCTCGGGCGCGGCCGCCGCGCCCAGCTCACGATGGATCGCGTCGGTCAGCGCGATCTGCCGGCCCACGCGGGCGTCGCGACGGTGCTCGACCGCCCGCGCCACCATCAGGAGGCCCCACACCGCCGCGAATGGAACCAACAGGATCATGGCCGCCGTCTCCGTCTCGAGGCTCATCGTCGTTCTCCTCCCGTATCGCTGCCGTTCACGGACTGAGACCCCGGAACGGGAGCGGTGTGAAACGAGGGGCGGACGCCGACGCTCAGGCGGGAAGCGGATGCAGATCGGGGCGGCAGCTCGAGCAGGGGGCGAAGCCGGCGGCCTCCGCGCGCTCGCGCGTGCCGAACAGCGTCAGCTCGGAGATCGGCCGCTCGGCGAGCGAGCCGCACGTGGGCAGACAGTACTCCACCTCGCCGTTCATCAGCGTGTACATCGACTCCCGGTGCACCTTGAAGTCGTGCCGCCCGGCCGGCTGGGCCTGGATGCCCTCGACCGCGAGGAGTCGCTGCTTGAGCTCCACGCGCTTGCCCGCGTAGCCGGTGAGATTCCCGTCGTTGCCGATCACCCGATGGCACGGGATCACGATCGCGAGCGGGTTCCAGCGCAGGGCCTGGGCGACCGGCCGCACCGCCGAGGGCGCGCCGATGCGGGCCGCGATGCCCGCGTAGGACGTCACCGCCCCGTAGGGCAGCGCGGCGGTGGCGTCGAGCACGCGACGCTGGAAATCACTGCGCATCCGTCGGGGGTCGAGCGGCCACGCCAGCCGCGCCCGCCGGCCCTCGAGATACTCGAGCAGCTCCGCGCGCAGCCCGTCGGTCGCGGCACGATCCTCCACCGCGTCCTCGCCGAGCAGGCGGCGCGCGTGCGTGGTGAGCGAGCCGGAGGCGGGCAGGTACTCCACGACGGCTACGCCCATCTCGGAGCGGCCGATGAGCAGCGGCCCGAGCGGCGACGGGAAGACGCCGAAGGTCACCAGACGCGAGCGCAGGTCGGCGAGCCGCGAGGTGAGCTGGGCCCGCGCGAGGGTCGCGTCGTCGGCCGGTCCGGGCGTGCGCCGGAGCGTGTCGACCATGGAGTCCACCGCCCGATAGCGGACGAACTCCTCGCGGCACTCGGGGCAACCCGCCACGTGCACCCGCACGCGCTCCACCGCGTTGGGCCCCGCCTCCCCCATCGCGGAGGCCAGCAGGTGCGGCTCGATCTCCCGGCAGCTCGTCTCGCTCATGACCCAGGCTCCGTCCCCGTCGAGAGCTGGCTGTCCAGGCCCTTCCGGATCTTCCGGAGCGCCTGGAAGACGTGGGCGCGCGCGCTCTCCTCCGAGCAGCACAGGCTCGACCCGATCTCCGCGTAATCCAGCTCGTGCATCTTCCTCATGATGAAGGCCAGTCGCTGCTTCTCCGGCAACCTGCCGATCACCTGCTCCACCCGCGCCCGCGCCTCGTCCGCCAGCACCCGTCCGTCCGCGCGCTCCAGAGCCCCGGCGGGCGCCTCCAGCGCGACCGCCGCGTAGGCCCGGCGCCGGCGTGACTGCGCCCGGAAGTGGTTCCGGCCGAGGTTGGTCGCGATCGTGAACAGCCACGCGCGCACGTTCGCCCCCGGCGGCAGGGCGCGGTACGCCCGGAACGCGCGAAGGAAGGTCTCCTGCGAGAGGTCGTCGGCGTCGCTCGCGCGCGCCGTGACCCGCAGCAGGTATCGCCTGATCTCCGCGTGATGGGCTCCCACCACCGCCTCGAAGGCATCCTCTGCCATCACCCTGCCCGATGAGACCCCGGAGGCCCCCGCCTGTGAAAAGGCGCTCGACTGCATCGGGCTAACCTCGCGCCACCACGCGACTCTCGATCGGGGCCTCCACCTGCTGCTCGCGCAGGAAGCGGATGGCCACCACCGTGCTGAGGGCCAGGCTCGTCCCCAGCGAGACCAGCAGGGTGGCGCCCAGGGTGAGGAGGACCGCCCGCTGGCCCTCCAGGATCTGACGCACCGAGGCGGCGAAGACGAGGTTCACCTGCACGGTCGGCATCACCGCCTGGGTGACGAGCCACTCGTCGCCGCCGTCGATGGCCACGAGGCCGTCGGAGCGGCGCCGGCCCAGCTCCTCCACCACCGGATGGCGCTTCCAGTCCTGCTGGGTGACCTGGCGGGTCCGGGGGTCGAGGAAGATCGCCTGCTTGTCGGCGTCGATCATCACGAGCCAGCCGCCCGGCCCGCCGGCGGCCTGCTCGATCACCTCGATGGAGGCCTGGAGCCGGATGCTCCCCAGCAGGTACGCCGCGATCTGACGGTCGATCCGGATCGGTACCGCCGCGCCCACGATGAAATCGCGGGTGGCCCGGCCGAAGACGATGCCAGACACCGCCGGCGCCTGCGTGCGGATCGCCTCCTGCAGGAGCGGCCGATCGGCATAGCGGAGGTCGAGGTTCGAGCTGCCGTCGGCCCCGACCGCCGGGCTGAAGGCGAGCGGCCGCCCGTCGGGCGACACCACGAAGAGCGAGGGCATCTGGAGCACCGCGCGCATCGTGTCGAGCTCGCGCTGCAGCGCGCGGGGCTCGTGCGAGGCCCAGCTCTGGGCCAGGTGGGCGGCCACTGGGCCGAGCGCGTCGAGCTTGTCCCGCACCTGGGCGTCGGCCAGGCGGGCCAGCACCCGCACGATCTCCTGCCGCTGGGCGCGCGCGTCCGCGAGCGCCTGCGGCTTGAGCCGGGTCGTCCAGGCGAGGCCCACCACCAGGAGGGCGAGGAAGGTCACCACCGCCCAGGTGGAGAGCAGGAAGAGCACGTGGGATCCGCGCAGCCCGAACAGCAGCCTCGGCCCGTTCATCGGCGCTCCCCGCTCATCGGGCGTTCCAAATCATTCGGCGTTCCCCATTCGGCCGGCGCTCGATGATACCGCGCTTGACAGGCCCCCGCCCGCGCCGCATCATCGGCCGCGCGGTGCCCCGACCAACCCCTCACCCTGCCCTCTCCCTCGAGGGGAGAGGGGGAACATGGAGACTGCCGTGAAAGCCGCCGTCCTCTACAAGGCCAACACCCCGCTCGAAGTCGTCGATCTCGTCCAGGAAGGGCCGAAAGCCGGCGAGGCCCGGGTCAAGGTCAAGGCCGCGGGCATCTGCCACAGCGACTGGCACATCATGAACGGCGACTGGACGCCGCCCTTGCCCATGGTGCTGGGCCACGAGGCGGCGGGCATCGTCGAGGAGGTGGGCGCCGGCGTCACCAACGTGAAGCCGGGCGACCACATCATCTTCTCGTTCCGGCCGCAGTGCGGTCACTGCCTCTATTGCTCGATGGGGCGCTCGATCCTGTGCGACGGCCACGCCTCCCCGCGCTGGGGCATGCTCGACGGGACGTTCCGGCTCAAGCGGGGCGGGCAGGACATCTTCCAGATGGCGCGCATCGGCACCTTCTCCGAGCAGGTGGTGTGCCCGGCTGAGATGCTGGTGCCCATCCGCAAGGAGATGCCGTGGCCGCAGGCCGCCCTCATGGGCTGCTGCGTGCCCACCGGCGTGGGCGCGGTCACCCGCTGCGCGGAGGTGGAGGCGGGCGCCTCGGTGCTGGTGGTCGGCTGCGGCGGCGTGGGCCTCAACGTGGTGCAGGGCGCGCGCCTGGCCGGGGCCTCGATCATCGCGGCGGCGGATCTGCTCGACAGCAAGCTGCAGTACGCGAAGGAATTCGGCGCCACCCACACCTTCAACGCCAAGGCCGAGAACGTGGTGGACCGGGTCCGCGAGCTCACCCAGGGGCGCGGAGTCGACTACGCCTTCGACGCCATCGGCGGCGAGGCGACCACGCTCCAGATCATCGACGCGATCCGGCCCGGCGGCACCGCGGTGATCGTGGGCATGGCTGCGCTCAACGTGCGCGCCCCGATCACGCCCTACAACATGGCGCTGCAGGAGAAGGCGATCAAGGGCACGATGTACGGCTCCGTCCGGCCCAACATCGACTTCCCGAAGCTCGTCGATCTCTACCTCGCCGGCCGGCTCAAGATCGACGAGCTGGTGAGCCGCACCTACTCGCTCGACCAGATCAACGAGGGCTTCACCGCGCTGCGCACCGGGCAGGTCGCCCGCGGCGTGGTCGTGTTCAACTGAGCGCCGGTCTCACTCTCCTCCGGCTGCTGCTGCGGTCCCTGGGGCGGCTCACCACCCGCCGCCCCAGCGGACCGATCGCGCCGCCGGTACCCCTCGAGACGGTTCTCGGCGGCGACGACGCACCGCTCGCCCTCGCCCGCCTGCTCTGCGGCCGCGACGTGCCGGCGCGCGAGATGGCCCTGTCCCGCTACTTCCAGCACCGCGGCATCGCGATCTCGCGCCACCGCTTCGCGCGGCCGGAGGGCGCGGGCGAGACCTACGCGGTCGACCTGGGAGAAGGGCCGCGGACGCTCGTGCTGTGCGCCCACCACGACGCGGTCCCGGGCAGCCCGGGCGCCAACGACAACGCGGCCGCGGTGGGCATCTTGCTGCATCTCATCCCGCGGCTGCCGCCGCGCATCCCGCCCGGCTGGCGAGTGCGCCTGCTCTTCACCGCCGCGGAGGAGATCGACTACCTGGGCGCGCGCGCCTACGTGGAGGACACCTCGCTCGAGGGGATCGCGGGGGTGCTGAGCCTCGAGCTGTGCGGCATCGGGGACGCGGTCGCGCTGTGGGACGTGGGCGCTCCCACCCCGTTCCTCGACACGGTCACCTCGGCGCTCGAGGCGGCCGGCCTGGCCCGCGACGTGGGCCACCACGTGGTGGGCCGCATCCCGGTCTTCGGCAGCGATCACCGCGCGTTCGCGGCCGTGGGAGTGCCCGCCTACGGCTTCACCATGGTGCCGGTCGCCCACGCGGATGCGCTGCGGCGGTTCGTGCTGAGCCCGGTGCGCTCGATCTTCCGCAGCCTGATCCACCGGCCCCCGCCGTTTCACACCTACCACACCAGCGGCGACGCGCTCGGGACGCTCGAGCCCGCCGCCCTCGACCGCGCGGCGGCCGCGCTCACCGCGATCGTCGCGGGCCTGCCCCGGTAGGGCCGGCGCCTAGCCGGCGAGCCACCGCGCGAGCGGCTTCACGATCTGCACGTCGCGCCCCTTCGCGCGGCGGCGGACGTGGGAGCTCCCGCAGAGCGCGTCGAGGATCCCGGCCCCGAGCGCTCCCCCCAGATGGGGCCGGCGCTCCGTCCAGTCCAGGCACGCGGTGGCGAAGCGGCGCCGCGCCGCGCGCGCCGTCTCCACGTCGACCCCGCGCCGGGCGAGCGCGCGGGCTCCCCCTTCGGTCACCTCGTAGGCGGGCCGGCCCCTCCCGCCCCGGCTGAGCCAGCCCCGCGAGCGCATCGCCTCGAGCAGCTCGACTCCCGCGACCCCGGCGAGGTGGTCGTAGCAGGTGCGCGCGCGTCCGAGCGGCGTGTCCCGGCGCCGCTCGCGGCCGGCCTGGCGCGACGGCCGCGGGACCGCCGCGGGCCCGGTGGCGTAGAGCGCGTCCAGGAGCGGCTTCACGCGCGCGGCGTCGGCGCGGTAGGCGCGGTGTCGGCCCATCGCGACCCGGGTGACCAGCCCGGCCGCGAGGAGCCGCGCCAGATGCGTGGAGACGCGGGGCTGGGCGAGATCGAGGCGGGTCGCGAGGTCGCTGACCGTCGCCTCGCCCTCCAGGAGCGCGGCCAGGATGGCCAGGCGCGACGGCTCCCCGAGAGCCCCCGCCACCCGCGCCACGTCTTGCGTCGCCCGCTTCATGCCGGTAGTATACCTGCAATCACATATCTCGATATGAAGATATATACGAGATGAGACATATACGAGGCGCCCATGACCATCGCCCCGCCCACGGATCCGATCGCGGCGGTCACCCACCCCGATCCCTACCCGTACTATCGCGACCTGGTGGCCCGCGCCCCGATGCGCCGGGACGAGGCGCTCGGCCTGTGGGTCGCGGCGAGCGCCGACGCGGTGACCGCGGCGCTGGCCAGCCCGCGGGGGCGCGTGCGCCCGGCCGCCGAGCCGGTGCCCGCCGCGCTGGCCGGCTCACCCGCGGCCGAAATCTTCGGCCGGCTCGTGCGGATGACCGACGGCCCCGGGCAGGTCGCCATGAAGCAGGCGGTCTCGGCCACGCTCTCCTCCGGGCTCGCCGCGCGTATCCTCGAGCCGGCCGAGCGGTGGGCCCGGCGCCTCGCCGAGAAGATTGACGCCCGGTCGAGTCTCGCGCGGCTCGACCAGTTTGCCTTCGAGCTCTCGGCCCACGTCCTCGGCCACCTGCTCGGCATTCCGGACGAGGCGCTGCCGTCGGCCGCGCGGGGGGTCGCTGGGTACACCGCCGGGGTCGCGCCCGGTGCCGACGCGGCTCGGGTCGCACGGGGCCAGGTCGCGGCCGGGCTCCTGATCGAGTTGGTCGGAGCGCTCTCGACCGATCGGGTCCCGCACGCCCAGGCGAGCCTGACCTTGATCCTTCAGCGCGAAGCGAGCCGCGCCGGATATCCCGACCCAGCGGCGGTCGTCGCGAATGCCATCGGCTTCATGACGCAGGCCTACGAGGCGACCGCGGGCCTCGTCGGCAACACGCTGCTGGCGCTGGCCGCGCACCCCGAGCTGCGGGCGCGGGTCGAGGGCGCGCCGGCCCTGCTGCGCGAGGTGATCCGGGAGGTGCTCCGCCACGATCCGCCCGTCCACAACACCCGCCGCTTCATCGCGACGGACGGAGCGATCGCGGGGCAGCGCGTGGCGGCGGGCGACACGGTGCTGGTGGTGCTGGCCGCGGCCAACCACGACCCCGCGGCCAACCCACACCCGGAGCGATTCGACGTGGCAAGGGTGGATCGGCGGACGTTCACGTTCGGTGACGCGATCCACGCCTGCCCCGGGGAGCAGCTCGCGATCGCGATCGCGGAGGCCGGCGTCGCGCAGCTCCTCGCCCGCGGCGTGCCCCTCGGCGCCCTGCGCGAGGCGACGCGCTACCGTCCGTCCGGCGCCACGCGCGTCCCGCTCTTCGGAAGTGCCGGGTGAGCTAGCGCAGCACCGCGAGCTTCTTGCGCTCGATCAGGTCGAAGTCGATCTGGGCGCCCAGGCCCGGCGCGGTGGGGGCCCGCACCATGCCGTGCGAGTCGACCTCGATGTCGGCGACCAGGCCGTACTTCTGGGCGTCGGCGGGCAGCAGCACCTCGAAGAACTCGCAGTTCCGGATGGCCATCGCCACGTGCAGGTTGGCCACGTTGTTCAGCGAGTTGCCGCCGTGGTGGATCTCGAAGTTCATGTGGAAGCCCTCGGCCAGGTGCGCCGCCTTCACCAGCGGCGAGATGCCGCCCTTGACCGCGACGTCACCGCGCAGGAAGTCGGTGGCGCGCGCCACCAGCCACGGCGCGTAGGCGGTGAATCCGCCCGGCGAGTACTCGGTGGCCAGGATCGGGATCGAGAGGTGCTGCTTCAGCTTGACGTAGTTGTAGAGATCGTCGTCGGCCAGCGGATCCTCGTACCAGTAGTAGCCGAGCCGCTCGACCGCGCGGCCGACCCGGATCGCGGTCGGGTAATCGTAGGCCCAGGTGGAGTCGAGCATGAGGGTGAAGGCGTCGCCCACCATGCCCCGGACCGCCTCGCAGATCTCGATGTCGACGCGGGGATCGGTCGGCGGGTGGATCTTGTAGGCGGTCCAGCCCGAGGCCTTGAAGCGCGCCGCCTCCTCCGCGTAGGCCTGCTTGGACTGGAGCACCGCGGAGCTGGCGTAGGCGGGCAGACGATCCCGGTAGGTGCCGAGCAGGCGGTGGATCGGCAGCCCCGCGACCTTGCCCGCGATGTCCCACAGGGCCACGTCCACCGCACCGATGGCGCGCCAGGTGGTGTGACGGTTGCGCGACAGCAGGGCCTGATAGAGGCGCTCGCGCTCGAGCGGGTCCTGGTCCATCACGAGGGGCTTGAGCGCGCTCATCAGCGACTCGGCGTCGAACTGGGCGCCGCGGCTCGCCGAGCCCAGGAAGGCGTGGCCCTCGACGCCGTCGTCGGTGCGGAGCGCGAGGAGGCCGAGCTGGCTCTGGCCGCCGAACTTTCCGGTGTGCCGGCCGTACGTCGTGGCCGGGATGTTCTCCCACGTGAACAGGGTGAGGGTGACGTCGGTGATCTTCACGAGGCTCCTTCCCGCCCGCGAGCCGGGCTGTCGACGTTACCCCGAGGGTACACCGATTCGCGCGCGCGGATTCTGCTAGATTCGGGCCCGTGAAGCCGAGCGCGCGTCCCGCCCCCACGCCGCCGCGGGACGGTGTCGTCCGTCTCTTCCGTGACCGCGGCGGCCGCAACGGCAAGACGGTCACCGTGATCCGCGGGCTGCCCGAGCGCGGGCCCGCCCTCGAGGCCCGCGCCGCCGAGATGAAGCGGCTCTGCGGCGCGGGCGGCACCCTCAAGGACGGGGTGGTCGAGATCCAGGGCGATCATCGCGAACGTCTCGCCGAGCACCTCCGGGCGCTCGGCTACACCGTGAAGCTCGCCGGCGGCTAGTCCACCTCGGTGAGCCGCAGGACCTCCGGGCGACCATCCATGAACTCGCCCATCTTTCGCCCCAGCGCCTTGAAGTAGTCGGTGCCGCGGTGCGCCTCGACCGCGGCCTTGTCCGCGTAGCGCTCCATGAACACGTAGGTGAGCGGCGCCTCGGCGCGGTGGAGGGCGTAGAGCCGGCAGCCCGGCTCGCTCGCATTGACCTTGGCGACCAACTCCTTGGCCACCGCCTCGAACTGCTGCTCCATCCCCGGCTTCACCTTGATCGTCGCGACGATACCCAGCATCGGGAGCCTCCGCGTGGGCCGCCCGCCCGGGCGCCCACTGTTCGTGGGTTGACAACCTCCGACTACGGAAGAACCAAAATTGGTAGCGAAGGGGCTCTGATCCGGGCCGCTCGATACCGACTACAACCAGTAAAATAAGCTACTTGCAGCCAGTGTCACGCCTGGAACGCCTCTTGCTCCTTGGGCCGGGCATGAGAACCCCAGATCGCGTACACGGAACCCGGGAAGCCGCAGCCAGGCAGCACATCAACGATCCGCACCCCCCCGAGGTCCGACGCCGCCGCGGCCGGCCCAAGGGTAGCACCGGGATCAGCCGCCGCCATCCCGACTCGCTCCTGGCCGCGGAGATCGCCAAGTCGCCGCTCGCCACGGTGTACGCGAGCGCAGACGGCGAGCTCTATCACTCGGTCTGCAAGACCCTGCTCGAGTTCCAGGGCCGGCGCGCGCAGCTGGAGTTCGACTTCTACTGCCTGCGCTGCATGGAGCACGTCGCGCTGCCGCAGTTCGCGCTGAGCCGCATTCGCTTCGATCTGCCGCGCCCGACCGACCTCACGCTCCCGGACTGGGCCACCAGCATCGTCGCGTACCAGTAGCGCACCGCGTCCCGCCCTCTCCGTAGCCCGCTCGCGCCCGACCAGCCCGTCACCGGTCGAGGCGGCCCGAGCGACGTAGCACGACCGGCTCTCTCGGGGTTCATCCCGAGGCCGCGTCATGTCCGCCGAGGCTCGCAGCGGGCTTCTCCATTGTCAAGACCGGCGCCCCCGTGCCAGCATGCGCCGGTGCTCATCGAGGATCCCGACGACCCGCGGGTCGCCGACTATCGCGCGGCGGCCCGCGACGGCGCCCGCGGCCTGTTTCTCTGCGAGGGCCGGCTGCTGGTGGGCCGGCTCCTGCGCGGCTCGCGCCTCCGGGTCCGCTCGGTGCTCGCCACCGCGGCGGTGCTCGAGGATCTGCGCGACGAGCTCGGGCCCACGCCGCCGCCGGTCTTCGTGGCCTCGACCGCGATGATCCGCTCCATCTTCGGCTTCAAGTTCCATCGAGGCTGCCTGGCGCTCGGGGAGCGGCCGGAGCGGCCCGACACCCCGGAGTCGGTCATCGGGCCGGCCGGGACGCGGATGCTGGTCGGCCTCGACGAGGTGTCCGACCCCGACAATGTGGGCGCGATCTTCCGCAACGCGGCCGCGTTCGGGGTGGCGGGCGTCCTGCTCTCCGAGGGCTGCGCCGATCCGCTCTACCGCAAGACCATCCGGGTCTCGATGGGCGGGACGCTGTCGACCCCGTTCGCGTGCACCGAGTGGGGCGCGACGCTGGCCGCCCTCCGGGCTGGCGGCTACACTCTGGTCGCGCTCACCCCCGACCGCGAGGCGGAGCCCATCGCCGCGGCGGCGGCGCGGCTTCCGTCCCGGCGCGTCGCGTTGCTCGTGGGCGCAGAGGGACCCGGCCTCGGTCCGCGCTCGCGCGAGGCCGCCGATCTCCGGGTCCGCATCCCGATGGCGCCCGACGTGGATTCGCTGAACGTGGCCACCGCGTGCGGCATCGCGCTCCACCGCCTGGCCGGGAGCGGTATCATGGGCGGCGGCGTCTCATGATCCGTATCGGCACCTCCGGCTACAACTACCCCGAGTGGCGCGGCACCTTCTATCCGGAGAAGTTCCCCACCGGCAAGATGCTCCCCTACTACGCGGAGCGGTTTGGGACGGTGGAGATCAACTACACGTTCTACCGCATGCCCAACGCCAAGACGGTGGCGGGCTGGGTGGCGGAGACGCCGGATCACTTCTCCTTCACGCTCAAGGCCCCGCAGCGGATCACCCACCTCGCGCGGCTGCGGAACATCGGCGATCCGCTGCGCTACTTCCTCGACACCGCGGCGGGCCTCGGTCCGAAGCTCGGCACCGTG
>DASZJM010000563.1:0-6594 GCA_035948165.1 Candidatus Methylomirabilota bacterium | reverse complement strand
GCCCAGAAGCCGTTCTTCAGGTGGACGAACACCACGGCTCCGAGCATCACCGGCACGTTGGCCAGCGCCGCCCACCGTGTGAACAGGCCGAGCACGAGGCAGACGCCCCCCAGCCCGTGGGCCAGGATCAGGTACCAGGTGCCGATCTCGGGGTAGGGGACGCCGTGCGTGGTCTGATACGTGATCATCCCCGCCGGACCGAAGACCACCGCGGCGAGGTAGGCGTGCATGATGTAGACGATCCCCAGAACCAGCCGGAGCAGCGTGGCGCCGTACGCGGCCATTGCGTCTCCTCTGGTGACTACGGCTTGCGGAAGAAGATCTCCCCGAAGTACGACTCGGCGGTCGAGTTCGTGTCGTTGGAGTCGATCGCGATGGAGATCGCTCCCACGTCCTCCGCCGGCGCCTCTCCGTAGATCTTCTTGTAGTCCTCGAGCACGTTGCGGCTCTCGGTGAGCCACTTGCCGAGGTCGGCGGGCCCGGAGCGCACCACGACGTAGGTCACGAGCCCGGTCTTCTCGCTCTTGAAGATGGATCCGACCGGTGCGGTGGTGTCCCAGATGTAGGAGATGATCCTCGAACGCACCGCAGACGGAAAGCGCGGGAACGTGACGTAGATCTGGGCCGCCTCGTCGTCGGTCGCCGACTTGCGCGCGTCGCCACCCTTGGGCAAGGTCACCACCTGCCAGCTCCACTGCACGATCGGCGAGGTCTTGACGTCGACCTTCACCTCCTTGGAGATCGTGGAGCTGTCGTTGGCGCTCTTGAGCTGAATCGCCTTGCGGCCGCCCTGCGTGACGATGCGGAAGTCGTACTTGGGGCTGCCCCAGTTCTGGCCCTTCCACCCGTCCGGGATTCCGGTCTTGCCGTCCGGCTGCTTCGACCAGTCCTCGACCGGCACGGTGGGAGAGTCGGCGGCGGGCAGGGGCCCGACCACCATGGTGAGGAGCGCGACCGCGAGCAGCACGGAGCGGGTCATGACCGCCTCAGTTTCTCACGGCCCCCCCTGTGCTACGGTAAAAACCTGATGTCGGACGTGCGGATCGACAAGTGGCTCTGGGCCGCCCGCTTCTTCAAGAGCCGCACCCTCGCCGCCACCGCTTGCGCGGGAGGCAAGGTGCACGTCAACGGTGATTCCACCAAGGCGTCCAAGCCGGTGCGCCCGGGCGACCTCCTGCAGATCACCCTCCCGCGCAGCCGGCGCATCGTCCGCGTGGCGGTCCTGACCGAGCGCCGCGGGAGCGGCAGTGACGCCGCGCTGCTCTACGAGGACCTGACCCCGCCGCCCCCGCCGCGTGAATCCCGGCCCGGGCCGCCCGCTTATCGCCCGCCCGGGGCGGGCCGGCCCACCAAGCGTCAGCGCCGGGAGATCGATCGTCTCTCGCGCTGGTAGGGTCGCGCCCTCGCCCCTCCGGAAACGGGGCCCGCCTTGCCTTTGCCCCCTCGCTCTGTTACGGTCGCCCCCGTCTTTGGTGTCGGGCGGCCCGCCGGGTGCGGGCCCCAGGGAAGGCGGTGCGAATCCGCCGCGACCCCGTCACTGTAATCGGGGACGAAACCCGCGATCGGCCACTGGTCCGGCACGAGCCGGATCGGGAAGGGGCGGGGAGTAGGACGATCCGAGAGCCAGGAGACCTGCCCGACACCGCCACCGCGCACCGGTCTTCGAGGGAGGACCCGGGTGACGGTCGCTCCGCATTCTCTTCTCGTCCTGGGCGGCGCCCGTAGCGGCAAGAGCCGCCACGCGCTCGAGCAGGCCCGCCAGGCCGGGACCTCGGTGGCGTTTCTCGCCACCGCGCGTGCCCTCGACGGCGACATGGCCACACGCATCGCGCGTCATCGCGCCGAGCGCCCGGCCCGGTGGACCACGATCGAGGAGCCCTACGAGGTGCCGGCGGCCTGCCGGCGCGCGGCCCGATCGCACGACCTCCTCGTCGTCGACTGCGTCACGGTCTGGGTATCGAACCTCATGGAGCGCGGCGACGACGACGCGCTGGTGCTGGCCGCGATCGACGATCTGGCCAAGCTGCTCCGCGAGCGGCTCGTCGCCGTCATCCTGGTCTCGAACGAGGTCGGTGAGGGCGTGCATCCGCCGACCGAGCTCGGGCGCCGCTTCCGCGACCTGCTGGGCCTCGCCAACCAGCGCCTCGCCGCCGCCGCCGATCGGGTCACCCTGATGGTGGCGGGACTTCCCCTGACCGCGAAGGACGCCCCGCCGCCCCCCGCTCCGCATGACCGCACTCACGAAGCTCCGTAGCCTCCTGACCCTGCCAGACCCGGGCGCCGAGGTCGAGACGCGCCGCCGGCTCGATCATCTCACCAAGCCGCCCGGCAGCCTCGGGCGCCTGGAGGAGCTGGTGGTGCGGCTCGCCACGATCACCGGCACCTGCCCGCCGACACTCCGTGATCCGGTCATCTTCACCCTCGCGGCCGACCACGGCGTGGTGGCTCAGGGCGTGAGCGCCTATCCGCAGATCGTGACCGCGCAGATGGTCGAGAACTTCCTCCGGGGCGGCGCCGCGGTCAACGTGCTCGCGCGCCACGCGTCGGCCCGGGTGGTCGTGGCCGACCTCGGCGTGGCGGCTCCGCTGCCCCCGCATCCCGGGCTGCGCGATCTCCGGGTCGGGCCGGGCACCGCGGACATGACGCGCGGCCCCGCGATGACGCGCGCGCAGGCGGTGCAGGCGATCGAGGCGGGTATCGGTCTCGTGGAGGCCGAGCGGGCGGTGGGCGCGGACCTGGTCGGCACCGGCGAGATGGGCATCGGGAACACCACCGCGGCCAGTGCCCTGGTCGCGGCGCTCACCGGCGCCACGCCGGAGAGCGTCACGGGCCCCGGCACCGGCGTGGACGCGGCGGGTCGCCGGCGCAAGGTGGAGGCGATCCGGCGCGCCCTCGAGCTGAACGCGCCCGATCCCGCGGATCCCCTCGATACGCTCGCCAAGGTCGGCGGCTTCGAGATCGCCGGTCTGGTCGGCGTGATCCTGGCGGGCGCTGCCTACCGACGGCCGGTGGTGCTCGACGGCTTCATCGCGGGCGTGGCGGCCCTGGTCGCGGTCCGCCTCGAGCCGATCGCGCGCGGCGCTCTTCTCGCCGCCCATCGCTCGGCCGAGCCCGGCCACGTGCGCGTGCTCGACGCGCTCGGGCTCGATCCGTACCTCGATCTCGGCATGCGGCTCGGGGAGGGGACCGGCGCGGCTCTCTGCATCAGCCTGGCCCGGGCCGGCCTCTCGATCCTGAGCGACATGGCCACGTTCAAGTCGGCCGGGGTGACCGATCGCACCGAGGGGCCGGGCGCGCCGTGATCCGGCTCCTGACCGCGGTGGCGCTGGCCCTCACCCTGTTGCCCGCGCCGGCCGACGCGCTGAGCGTCACCGACCAGACCGGCCGCCGCATCGTCCTGCCCGCGCCGCCGGCGCGCATCATCTCGCTGGTGCCGAGCGTGACCGAGATCCTCTTCTCGATCGGGGCCCAGGATCGCCTGGTCGGAGTGACCGACTTCTGCGACTACCCCCCGGAGGCACGTCGCAAGCCGCCGGTCGGCGGCATGCTGGCCCCGAGCCTCGAGGGCATGGTGTCGCTCAAACCCGATCTCGTGGTGGCCACCACCGCCGGCAATCGCCACGAGACGTTCGAGCAGCTCGAGCGGCTCAAGATCCCGGTGTACGTGGTCAACCCGATCACGGTGGCCGACGTGCTCGATCTGCTGACGCGCCTGGGACGGCTCACCGACCGCGCGGACGCGGCCGACCGCGCCGTCGCGGCCCTGCGCGAGCGGATCCAGGCGGTGGCGGACCGTGTCGGCGGGCGGCCGCGCCCGCGCGTGCTCTACGTTCTCTGGCCCGATCCGCTCATCGTCCCTGGCCGGGCCTCGCTCGTCTCCGAGCTGATCACGCTGGCCGGCGGCGACTCGGTGACCGCCGACGGCGGCCAGGGCTACCCGCGCTACAGCCTGGAGGCCGCGCTGGCCCGCAACCCGGAGGTCATCATCCTGGCGAGCCACGGCTCGGAGAAGAGCCCGCTGACCCGCGACAAGTGGGAGCGTCTCGGCCAGGTCCCGGCCATCGCGGCCGGGCGGCTGCACACCATCGACGGCAACCTCACCCACCGTTACGGTCCGCGCATCGTCGACGGCCTCGAGCGGCTGGCCCGCCTCATCCACCCCGAGGCCTTCGACCGCGCGGCGACGCGATGAGCGAGCCGTTCCCCGCCTCCGGCGCGCGCCTCGTCCTCCTGCTGGGCGGACTCGGCCTCGTCGTGCTCGCGGTCTCGCTCGGCGCCCTGTTCATCGGCAGCGCGCGCGTGCCGCCCGGCGACGTGCTGGCCGTGCTCACCGGCCGCATCAAGGGGGTCGACCAGGTGGTGGTGCTGAGCCTCCGGCTGCCGCGCATCCTGGTCGCCCTCCTGGCGGGCGGCGCGCTTGCGGTGGCCGGCGCGGGCTTCCAGGCCCTCGCGCGCAATCCGCTCGCCGAGCCCTCCGTGCTGGGCGTCTCGAGCGGCGCCGCCTTCGGGGTGATCGTGGCCCAGGTCTTCGGGCTCGGCGGAAGCCTCGTGGAGGCGGTGGGCCTGGCGGCGTGTGCCTTCGCCGGCGCCCTCGTGGCGGGAGCGGCGGTGTACCTGATCGCCTCGCGCGCCGGCGGCCTGCCGGTTCACACGCTGCTCCTGGCCGGCGTCATCGTCGGCATCTTCTTCTCGTCCGCCATCACGGTGCTGATCTCGGTGGTCGACTTCGACCGGCTGGGCGGAGTCGTGCACTGGCTGCTCGGCAACCTGAGCCCCATCGCGCCGACCAGCCTGGCCGTCTTCGCCGCGCTCACCGCGCTCGGCGGCTGGCTCGTGATCGGGGCCGCGCGGCGGCTCAATCTCCTGGCGCTCGGGGAGGAGAGCGCCCAGCAGCTCGGGGTGGACGCCGAGGGGGTGAAGCGCCGCATCTTCGCGGGCGCCGCGCTCCTGACCTCGGCCGCCGTCGCCTTCGCGGGCCCGATCGGCTTCGTGGGCCTGATCGTGCCCCAGACCATCCGCCTGCTGCTGGGGTCCGACAACCGGGTGGTGATCCCGGCCGCGCTTCTGGGCGGCGGGGCCTTCCTCTTGCTCGCCGACACCGTCGCCCGCAACGTGATCGCCCCCGCCGAGCTCTCGGTGGGCGTCATCACCGCCTTCTGCGGGACGCCGTTCTTCATCTACCTGCTGCGCGCCCGCGCCGCCGATCCGCACCTGTGACCCCGCTGCTGGAGTGCCAGGGCGTGGCCTTCGCCTATGCCGCGCGCAGCGCGGCGGGCCAGGCCTTTGCCATCCGCGACCTGTCCTTCGACGTGCGGCCCGGGGAGACCTTCGGGGTGATCGGTCCCAACGCCTCCGGCAAGACGACCCTCGTGCGCCTGCTGTCGCGCGTCCTGACCCCGTCGGGGGGCCGGATGCTCCTCGAGGGCGAGGACCTGGGCCGTCTCGGGCGCCCCGCGGTGGCCCGCCAGATCGCGGTGGTGCCCCAGGACGTTCCGCACGGCTTCCCGCACACCGTCGAGCAACTGGTGCTCATGGGGCGCTTCCCACGGGCCCCCCGGCGCTTCTTCGAGAGCGTGGAGGACCGCGCGGCCGCCCGTCGGGCCATGGAGGCGGTCGGCGTGCTCGACCTCCGCGGCGCGCTGCTGGATCGGTTGAGCGGGGGCGAGCGCCAGCGGGTGATGCTGGCCCGGGCCCTGGCCCAGGAGCCCCGCTTGCTGATCCTCGACGAGCCCACCGCCCACCTGGACCTGCGCTACCAGGCCGAGTGCGCTGGCCTCCTGCGCCGGCTCAGCCGGGAGGGGCGCCTCACTGTCGTGCTCGTCTCGCACGACCTGGGGTTCGCCGCCGAGCTCAGCGACCGGCTCCTGCTCATGTCGGGAGGCGCGGCCGTCCGCGTGGGTCCGCCCGAGACGGTGCTGGACGAGGCGGTGCTGGAGGCCGTCTACGGCTGCCGCGTGATCGTCGACAAGCACCCGATCAGCCGCCGACCCACCGTCCACCTGGTCTATCCGACTGGCTGAGATCCACCCCAAACCAGGGAAGGAGGTGATGACACTCAAAGCCAGGTAGAGCAAGAAATCTATCGCACTCCAAGGGAAGCCGGTGACTCGGTCCACGGGTCGATGCCGGCGCGGTCCCGCCACTGTGAGTGGGGAGTCACGCCCGATCCCGGAAGGGAGCCACTGGGTCGCCCGAGAGGGCGCCTGGGAAGGCCGGGCCACGACGCCGATCCACGAGCCAGGAGACCTGGGTGCGATCCCGGAGCGCCAACCCCTTTCGAGGCAAAAGGAGTGGTCGATGCGACAGCAGGTCCTGTGGCTTCTGGCTCTATCCCTGGCGACACCCGCGGTTGCCAGGGCGCAAGCCCAGCCCGCGCAGCAGCAAGTCCAGCAGCCGGAGCAGCAGCCCGAGCAGCCGGCCGAGCAGAAGGTCGTCGATCCGGTGGTGGTCACGGCCACCAAGGTCGCGACCCCGTCGGAGCAGATCGGCGCCTCCATCAGCGTGGTCAACGGGGACGACTTCCAGACCTATCACTACCCGACGGTGGACGAGGCCCTCCGCAACGTGCCCGGTGTCGAGATCCGGCGGTCGGGC
>DASZJM010000562.1:0-8030 GCA_035948165.1 Candidatus Methylomirabilota bacterium | reverse complement strand
GCGTGGATGTCGGTGATGACGTCGGGGCGCGTGAGGTTCAGGTGCTCGTTGCAGCCCTCGTACTGGGCGCCCCCGAAGTCGGCGGCGGACAGTCCCCGCGCCTGGATCATGGTGCCCATGGCGCCGTCGAGGACCAGGATGCGGCGACCGAGCTCCTGGGTCAGGCGCGCGGCCCGCGCGGGGAATGTCATGCGTCGATTGTAGCGCATGCCCGCTCGGGGCTGCGCCTGCCCGGTCAGCTCCGCTTCTTGCGACCGCGGAGGTCGAGCACGCCGGGGCGCCCGCGCGGGTCCTCGCCGCGGGGGAAGATCTGGGCTTTCTGGACCTTCTGGGTGCCGGTGGTGGGCAGGCGCTCCACGAAGAGCACCCAGCCGGGCGCCTTGAAGTAGGCGAGGCGCTCCCGGCAGTGGTCGGCGAGGCGCTCGGCCAGGCGGGGGCCCGGCACCACGCCCGGCATCGGGACCACGCAGGCCATGACCTCCTCCTCGCGGATCTCGTCGGGCACCGCGAGCACCGCCACCTGGGCCACCGCCTCGTGCGCCTGGAGCACCGCCTCCACCTCCGCGGCCGCGATGTTCTCGCCCGACCGCCGGATGATGTTCTTCTTGCGGTCCACGAAGACGAGCATGCCGTCGGCGGTCTGCCGGACCACGTCGCCGGTGTGGAACCATTCCCCCCGCCACGCCTCGGCGGTGGCCTCCGGGTTGCCGAGGTAGCCGGAGAAGAAGCCGTGGCGCGGGCCCTCGGGTCCGCCCCAGCGCACGAGCAGCTCGCCCTCGATGCCGCGCGGCACCTCGCGGTCCTGGTCGTCGACCACCCGCGCCTCCAGGCCGCCGGAGGGCCGGCCGAAGGCGCGGGTGTCGACCGCTCGCGGCTCGTGACAGTCGGAGAAGATGCGCCCGGTCTCGGTCATCCCCCACACCTCGACCAGCGGGAAGCCGAAGCGCCGCTCGAAGGCCTCGTGCAGCTCGGGCTCCACCCCCGCGCCCATGCCCGCCTTCACCCGGTGCGCGCGCTCCTCGGGGGTGGGCGCCTGGTTCAGCAGCAGGGGCGGCATCACCCCCAGGTAGTGGATGATGGTCGCGCGTGTGGCCGCCACGTCCGGCCACCAGCGGCGCGGGCTGAAGCGCTCCGGCAGGATCAGGCAGCTCGCGGTGAGGATCGCGCACGTCGCGGTCACCGCCTGGCAGTTCATGTGGAAGAGCGGGAGCGGGTTGAGGAAGCGCTCGCGGCCCGGCTCCATGGCGAGCCGGCCCCCGAGGCCTCGATACCAGGCGCCCGCGTTCAGGTAGTAGAAGTTGCTCAGCACGCAGCCCTTGGGCCGGCCGGTGGTGCCGGAGGTGTAGAGGAGCGCGCACTCGGTCTCGAGCCCCGGCGCCCCGCGCCGGGGAGCCTGGGCCGGACGCGGCAGCGCCGACGGCCACGCGCCCGCGTCCAGTACCGGGAGCGGCTTCGCGCGCTCGCGTCCCACCGCCTCGAGAGCGGCCACGCGCTCGGTCACCGCCACCGCCAGATCCGCGCCGGAGTGGTCCATCTGGTAGGCGAGCTCGTCGTGCCGGTAGTCGGGGTTCACCGGTACCACGCCCACACCCAGGGCGTTCGCGGCGAGGTAGTGGAAGAAGAACTCGGGGCGATTCTCGAAGAGGAGGGCCACCCGGTGCCCGTGCCCGTAGCCGGCGCGCGCGTAGTCGTCCTTCAGCCGGAGCACCTCCGCCCGCACCGCTCCGTAGGTGAGCTCGACGCCGTCGGGATGGTAGGCGCGGCCCGGCGCGGGCGTCGCGCACAGGAACGACTGCTCGGGGGCGGCCGTCGCGGTCGCCATGAAGGCCTCGAAGACGGTCTGCACGGCTCCCGACTGTCGCCCAGCCGCGGAGCGCTGTCAATCGTGGGGTATACTCCCCAGGCGACGATGGACACTCCGCTCGGCTCGCCGCTGCGCCGCAAGGAAGATCAGCGCCTCATCACCGGCCGCGGCCGCTACGTCGAGGACCTGCGCTTCCCCGAGATGGTGCACGCCGCGTTCGTGCGCAGCCCCCACGCGCACGCACGGGTGCGCGCGATCGACACGAAGGCGGCGCGCTCCGCCGCCGGCGTCGTCGCGGTCTACACCGGGCGCGATCTCCCCGAGTGCGCGCGACCCATCCCGCCCTCGGTGGCCGCGCCCGCCGGCTTCCGCCCGACCGCGCAGCCGGTCTTCGCCGATCCGCTCGTGCGCTACGTGGGCGAGGTGGTGGCCGCGGTGGTGGCGCTCGATCCCTACGCGGCGGCGGACGCGGCCGCCGCGGTGGTGGTCGACTACGAGCCGCTGCCCGCCGCCGGCACGGTGGAGCGGGCGCTCGAGCCGGACGCGCCGCGCGTGTTCGACGGCTGGCCCGACAACGTGGCCGGCCTCTCCACCGCCCGGGTCGGCGACGCGGCGGCTGGGCTGGCCGGCGCCGACCTTGTGGTGGAGGCCGAGCTCGGCATCGCCCGGGTGCACGGCGTGCCGATCGAGACCCGGGGCATCGTGGCCACGCCGGAGGGACCGGACGGCCGCCTCACCCTGTGGACGTCGAGCCAGAGCCCGTACGGGCTCCGTTCCGTGGTGGCGGGCGCGCTCGGCCTCACCGAGGAGCAGGTGCGGGTGGTGGTGGTCGACACCGGCGGCGGCTTCGGCATCAAGGGCCACACCTACTCCGAGGACCTGATCGTGGCGGCGGCGGCCCGGCGCCTCGGCCGGCCCGTGAAGTGGGCGGAGTCGCGGCGCGAGCACTTCCTCACCGCGTCTCCCGATCGCGGGCAGCGCCACGTGGCGCGGATGGGCTTCACCCGCGACGGGACGATCGCGGCGGTCACGACCCGGTTCACGCGCGAGCACGGGGCGTACATGTCGAGCGGCGAGGTCGTCACCCGCAACACCATCAACCACCTGCCGGGGCCGTACCGCATCCCGAGCCTCGAAGTGAGCGCGTCGAACGTGGTCACCAACGCGGTGTTCGGGGCCGCCTACCGCGGCTCGGGGCGCCCCGAGGCCAACTTCGTGCTGGAGCGGCTGATCGATCGAGGGGCTCGCGCCCTCGGGATGGATCCCGCCGAGCTGCGGCGGCGCAACATGATCCGCGCCGACGAGATGCCGTACCGCACCGGGCTCGTCTACCGCGACGGCACACCGGTCTCCTACGACCCGGCCGACTACGTGGGCAGCTTCGACCGGCTCCTCGCCGATTTCGGGTACGCGGAGTGGCGGCGCCGGCAGGGCGAGACCGCCGGGAGCGCGCGGCCGGTCGGCGTCGGGCTCGCCGCCTACGTGCAGGGCACCGGGGTCGGCCCCTTCGAGAGCGCGGACGTCCGCATCGACTCGACGGGCACCGTGCACGTCTACATCGGGGTCTCCTCGCAGGGCCAGTCGCACGAGACCACGATGGCCCAGATCGCGGCCGCCGAGCTGGGCGTCGATCCGGATCGGGTCTTCGTGATCGCGGCCGACACCACGCTCCTGCCCTACGGCAACGGCACCGGCGGGAGCCGGGTGGCCGCCAACGCGGGCCCGTCGGTGGCGCGCACCGCGCGCGAGGTGGCGGGGAAGGCGCGGGTGGTGGCCGCCGAGATGCTCGAGTGCGCCCCCGCCGACGTGGTGCTGGCCGCCGGCCGCGCCCACGTGGCCGGGCTGCCCGAGCGGGGGGTGGCCATCGGCGACCTCGCGCGCGCCGCGGTGCGGAGCAAGACGCTCCTGCGCGAGTCCCGGCCCGGGCTCCAGGCCTGCGGCTACTTCGCCCCCGAGACCGTGACCTTCGCGTTCGGAGCGCAGGCCTGCGCGGTCGAGGTCGACGTGGAGACCGGCCGGGTGCGAATCCTCCGCTACCTCGCGGTGCACGACTGCGGCCGGGCCATCAACCCGGCGGTGGTGGACGGGCAGCTTCACGGAGGCCTGGCCGGCGGGATCGGCACCGCGCTGATGGAGGACCTGGTCTACGACGCCGACGGCCAGCTGCTGACCGGCAGCCTGATGGACTACGCGATCCCCGCCGCGGCGGACCTCCCCGACTTCGAGACGCGCACCCTGGCCTTCCCGTCGACCCGCAACGACCTCGGCATCAAGGGCGTGGGCGAGAGCGCGATCATCGCCCCGCCTGCGGCCATTGCCAACGCGGTGGAGGACGCGCTCGCCTCGCGGGGCGCGGACATCCTGGAGCTCCCGATCACGCCCTCGCGGGTCTGGAACGCCCTACGACCCCGACGGCAATGACCGCAGCAGTGGCAGGGCGAGGTGCAGCCGAAGGCGAGCCGAGCGGATAAATAATCCGGATCACGTCCCCTGCACCGCCCCGGACACGAGCCCGTGGGTGAGGTAGCGGCGGAAGATGTAGTAGAAGATCACCGGCGGGATCGAGTAGATCACCGACAGCGCCATCAGCAGGTTCCACGGGGAGTCGTCGGAGGTGAGGAAGTTCCCCATGCCCACCGGGAGCGTGATCATCCGCTCCCCCTGCAGCAGCAGCACCGCGTAGAGGTACTCGTTCCACGCGAAGAAGAACGCGTAGGTCCCCACCGCGATGAGGGTCGGGGTGATGAGGGGCAGGTACATCCGGAAGAAGATCGCCACCGGCCCCGCGCCGTCGATGGCGGCCGACTCGTCGATCTCGTTGGGGATGGTCTTGGCGTAGTCCCACAGCACCCACAGCGCGTAGGGCGCCGCGAAGGTGGTCATGGCGAAGATGAGCGCCCAGTAGGTGTCGAGCAGGTCGTAGTCGCCCATGATCTTGAAGAACGGGATCGAGAGGAACGACGCGGGGATGATGTAGGTGAAGAGGGTCATGCCCGAGATGTAGCGGCCCAGTCCGAAGCGGATGCGCCCGAGGGCGTAGCTCCCCATGGCGGCCACCGCCAGCACCGCCACCATCACCGCGCCGGAGACGAGCAGGCTGTTGCCGAGCCAGCGCCAGAAGTACTTCACGAACGGGCTCTGCTGGAAGAGCACGAACTTGAAGTTGTCGAGAGTCGGGTGCTGGACGAGGTAGACCGGCCGGAACAGGTCGCTCCAGGGCGTGATCGCGAGGTTCACCATGTAGTAGATGGGGAACACGGTCCACGCGGTGACGACGGTCAGGATCAAGGCCCGGGCCGCGGTGGTCCAGCCGTGACTTCTCATTCTAAGCGCGCTCCCTGGAGGAGGTCGGTGGGCGGTTGGGCCTCTTCGCGCGAGCGCTCATCGGCAAACTGGCCATGGCCTAGCGGATCTTCTTGATGAGGACGAAGATGAACAGCAACGTGACCGGCAGCGCGGTGGCGAAGACGCCGACTCCCCAGTCGATCTTGCCCACCTTGAAGGTGTAGCGATAGGCGAGGGTGGCGAGCACGTGGGTGGAGTCCCCCGGGGCCCCGCCGGTCATCAGCCACACGTTGGTGAAGTCGCCCATGGTGAAGACCATGGAGAGCAGCGAGCAGATCAGGTAGATGCCGGCGAGCAGCGGGAACGAGATGTAGCGGAAGGTCTGGAACGTCCCCGCCCCGTCGATGGCGCCCGCCTCGTAGAGCTGGCGCGGGATGCCGCGGCGGGCCGCGAGGATGATGACGGTCCAGAACGGTAGGTACTTCCAGATGTGGAAGATGATCAAAGCCGCGATCGCGGTCCAGCGCGAGGCGAGCCAGTGATGGGTGCCGAGCCCGAGATCCTCGCTCATCAGGTTCAGGATTCCCCACTGCGAGGACATCATCCACCGCACCGAGAGGATGCCGGGCAGCACCGGGATCGCCCACGGCAGGAGGAAGATCGCGGAGAGGAAACGGGTGGAGCGGCTGTCGTCGTCGAGCATGCCGGAGAGGAGCAGGGCCAGGAAGAGCTTCAGGTTGACCGCGATCCCCACGTAGACGATGGTGTTCACGACGGTCTGCACGTAGATCGGGTCGTTGAAGAGGACCTCGTAGGTGTAGCGGTCGAGGGCCTGGGTGACCTCGAAGTAGAGCGGGTAGACCACGAAGGCGAGGAACAGCGCGATCAGGGGCAGCGAGAAGAGCAGCCCCTGCACGTTGCGCGACCGCGGCGACAGGAGCCCTGCCGCCGCGGTCACGGACCGGTTGATCAGCCCGCGGGGACTGGCCGAGACGAGGCCGTTGGCCACGAGCTCAGGCCGATCTCACCGCCACTGGGCCACGATGGTCTTGATGCGACCGATGGCCTCGTCGGCCGCCTTCTCGGTCGTCCACTTGTCCACGTTGGTGCGCGACATCGCCTTGCCCCAGACGTTCTCCGCGTAGATCTGGGAGTTCGCCGGGTTCTTGTAGTGCTCGAACACGCGGGTCGTCCGCTCGAGATAGATGCGGGTGACCGTCGGGAGGTGGGGATCCACCGCGCCGCCCTTGCCGGCCTGGCCCTTGGAGAAGAAGGGATCGCTCGCCACGTCCTTGAACGCGGGGAACCACCGCCCGTTGGCGCCCTTGATGTACTCCCCGAAGCGCTTGGGCTCCAGCACGAACTTGATGAAGTCCTTGGCGAGGGGGACGTCCTTGTTGGCGGAGTCCTTGGGGATGATGATCGTCTTGACCGCCACCATGTAGGTCGGCTTCTTGCCGTCCGGCCCGTCCGGCCACTCGATGGTGGCCGACTTGTTGAAGTAGTTGTCCGGGTTGTTGAAGAACTGGTGCGCCGGGATGGACACCGACGGGTTCGGGGTCATCACGATCGACTTGGCGTGGAAGTTGGCGTTGTTGTCGCCGTCGGACCAGTTCAGGGTGTCCGGCGGCACGTAGCCCGAGTTGAACATGTCGGCGAAGAACTTCAGGGTCTTGAGGATCGCCTCGCGGTTGGCCCCTTGGTCGGCCACCACCTTGCCGTCCTCGGAGAAGATGGTGCCCCCGAAGGACAGGAGTGCCATCTCGAAGTTGTAGATGGTGTCGGTGGCGCTGGAGGACTCGGTGACGCCGAGGCCGTAGACCTTGGCGTACTTGGCCGGATCCTTCTTGCGGAGCGCGTCCTGGGCCTTGCGCCAGAAGTCCCAGTAGCCGTTCCAGTCCATCGGGATCTTGGCGGGATCGTCGTTCATCCCCGCCTCCTTCACCAGATCCCGCCAGTAGTGGATGTGCATGGTCTGGGCTTCGATGGGGACGCCGTAGTAGGCGCGCTTCTTGGCCACGTTGTCGTACACGTGGGCCACCGGTAGGAACTTCTCGATGTATCGCGGCTTGAGCTCGTTGATCACGTCGGTGGTCTCGACGAGCTTGCCCTCCCACGCGTACTTGGGCATGACCTCCCAGTCGTTGTAGAAGCAGAAGGCCACGTCGGGCCCGCGACGGGCCGCCATCGCGCTGTGGATCTTCTTCAGGAGGTCTTCCTGGATCGTGAATGAGATGTCGAGATCGACGTTCTTGGCCTTGCGGAAGTCCTCGGCGATCTTCAGCATCGCCTCGTCCTCTTCCTTGTAGTAGCCGCGGTTCCACCACACGGTCAGCTTCTTCTGCTGGGCGCGCGACACCATGGGGAAGGCGAGCGTCCCGGACGCGGCGGCCGCGCCGGCGGCCGTCTTGAGGAATTCCCGGCGGGTGTGGGGCATCGTTTCTACCTCCTTTGGTAGCGGGGAGCGACGTTCCCTCGTCGAGGAGGGGGGCTCGGCGGGCGCGAGTATACCGCGAAGGTTGAAGTTATGTATAGTTCCGGCCATGGCCATCGACCGCATCACCGTCTCCGTGATCCAGCATCGGCTCGAGTCGATCGTGCAGGAGATGGGCGAGGCGATGCTGCGCACCGCCTACTCGCAGATCCTGAACTCGAGCCGCGACTTCTCCACCGCGGTCTTCGACGGCCAGGGCCGGCTCGCCGCGCAGGCCGAGCACGTGCCGATCCACGTGGGCGCGCTGCCGTGGGCGGTGGCCTCGGTGGCCGACTTCTTCAAGGGGCGCATCGTCCCCGGCGATCTCTTCCTGCTCAACGATCCCTATCACGGCAACAATCACCTGCCCGATCTGACCGTGCTGTTGCCCGTCTTCGTGGGCGAGCGGCTGGTGTTCTGGTCGATCAACCGGGCCCACCAGCACGACATCGGCGGCGCCACCCACGG
>DASZJM010000561.1:0-2758 GCA_035948165.1 Candidatus Methylomirabilota bacterium | reverse complement strand
AAGACCCGCAGCGCCAAGATCATGCGCCGCGTGGTGCGCGCGACCTACCTGGGCCGCGACCCGGGCGACCTCTCCTCGCTCGACAACCCGGGCGGCGTCAAGGCCATCACCGACGCCCAGTAGAGAGGGCCTTTCCTCCCTATAACCCTCTCCCCTCAGGGGAGAGGGCAGGGTGAGGGGTGGGTCAACCGTGGGTTATCCCGCCCCCAGCTCCTCCGCCAGGTCGACGAAGTCCTTCGCCACCACGTCCCAGTCCCCCTCCGGCGCCAGGTCGGTGGTCTGGCCGGGCCCGGGCTCGAGCGGCCGCGGCACGAACGCGGTTCTGAGCCCCTCGCCCTGCGCGGCCCGGAGGTCGTAGTTGTGCGCCGCCACCAGCATGACCTGCTCGGCCGGCAGGCCCAGCAGGGAGACCGCGGTGCGGTAGACGTCGGGATGCGGCTTGTAGCGGCGCGCGTTCTCGGCGGTGATCACGCAGTCCCACGGCAGCCCGGCGAACTTGGCGAGCCGCACCATGCCGGTGAAGCTCGCGTTGGAGAGCGGGCTGATCACGTAGCGCCGCTTCAGGCGGGTGAGCCCGGGGACCGAGTCGGGCCACGGGGCCAGGCGCCACCGGGCCTGGACGAGCGCGTCCATCTCCTCGTCGCTGAGCGCGGTGACGCGGTGGCGGGTGAGGGCGGCGCCGAGCGCCTGGCGGTGGACGCTCTCCATCGTCATCCAGGGCGCCGCGCCGGAGTTCACGCGGTCCAGGATCGGCCGCGGCTCCGCGTCGGCCAGGACCGCGTCCCACGCGACCGTGATCCCGCGCGCGCGGCCGAGCGAGGCCAGCGCCTCGAGCACGCCGCCGCGCCAGTCGACGACGGTGCCGTAGGTGTCGAAGAGGAGGGCGTGGACCTCAGGCGGCATGCCGGGGGCGGCGCCGGGAGTACGTGAACGCGGTGAGGATGAGCACCACCAGCGCGATCTGCGTGAGCACGCCCTGCCACGTGGGATACACCCCGAGCGACGGGATCGTCGGCAGGTCGAGCGGCTCGACCGGCAGGCGCCCCGCGTGTTGGAGCGCGGCGATGCCCTTGCCGGCCAGCACCACCGCGAGCACCGCCATGAGCCCGGCGCCGACTCCGAAGAACCAGCCGACCGGTAGGCGCAGGCCCATCTTGAGGATCAGCCAGGCCAGCAGCGCGAGCCCCAGCGCGGCCGCCCCGAACCCGCCCACCACGGCCAGGCGCCCCGACGGGCCGGCCTCGATCCAGAGCGCCTGGTAGAAGAGCACGGTCTCGAAGGCCTCGCGGTACACCGCGAGGAACGCGATCGAGGCGAGCGCCCAGCGGGTGCGACCGGAGAGCGCGGCCTGCACCCGGGTCTCGATGAAGCTCTGCCAGCGGGCCGCGTGGGCGTGGCGGTGCATCCAGAAGCCCACGTAGAGGAGCATCGCCGCGGCGATCAGCGCGGTGACGCCCTCGGTGACCTCGCGGCTCGCCCCGCTGAGCGTGACCACGTAGGAGGCGGCCACCCAGGTGATCGCCCCCAGGGCCAGCGCGGCGATCCAGCCCGCGTGCACGTAGCGCAGCGCCTCGCGGCGGCCCGACTTGATCAGCATCGCCACCAGAGCGGCCAGCACCAGGATGGCCTCGAGGCCCTCCCGCAGCAGGATCACGAGCGCGCTGCTGAACGTGGTGGCCGGCGAGAGTCGCGCCGCGTCGAGCCGCTGCCGCGCGGTCTCGATCATGGCGAGGATGGTGCGCGCCTCCGTCTCGACCGCCTCGCGCGGGGCGCGCGACTGGATCAGCGTGCGGTAGCGGAGCATCTCGGCCTCGACCTGGCTCTTGAGGCCGGCGTCCACTCCGCTGAGCTGCGCCTCCACCAGCTCGAAGCCCTCGAGGTAGCTCGTGATCGCGAGCTGGTGCGCGCGCGCCACGTCGCCCTGCCGGTAGGCCGCGAGGCTCTCGCCCACGAGGCGCGTGCTCAGGTCGAGGGGCGATTCGCGGAACGCGGCGAGCGCGCCCGGGTCGCCGCGGAGATAGGCGAGCACCGCGATCCCGTCGCCGCCCGCGCGGGCCGCCACCTCCTTCGGGGTCGCCATGACCAGGGCCCGCAGATCGCGCAGCTCGCCCCGCCCGGTGCCGCCCTTCCAGAGGGCCGCGCCGCGCTCCCGATCCGCGGGCGGGGTCCCGAGCGTGCTCACGTAGAAGGCCAGCGCCCACCGCTGGGCCTCGCTGAGCGGCGCGAAGCCGGTCATGGCGGTGCCCTTGATGCCGAGGGTGATCGTGTTGTAGAGGCCGAAGAGGCTGTGCTCGCCCATGCGCGCCTGATTCGTGAGGTCGGCGGGCGGCGGATTCAGCCCCTTCGCGGCGGGGCCGTCGCCGCGGCCGGTGGCGCCGTGGCAGACCGCGCAGTGGGTGGTGAAGTCGGCGGCGGCGGGGCCGAGATCGGGGATCTGGCGGGGGGCGACGCGCACGTCGTAGAGGTCGATGATGCGACGGCGCAGGTCGCCGGAGATGGCCGCGACCTCGTCGCCCGGGCGCTTGTCCCGGATGGCGGCGAGCAGGCCGGCGGCGGTGGCCTCGAGCGCGGCGCGCTCGGGACGGGCGGGGAGCCCGCCGATCAGGCCGCGCACCGAGGCCGCGAACTCGACCTGCTCGGCGTACTCGCCCTGATCGAGGACCTTGCCGTCCTTCACCGCGCCGGGATAGTCGACGGCCAGGTAGTCGAGCGCGTGCAGGATGGGCGCGAAGGGATCGGGCTCGTCGGCGGCGGCCGC
>DASZJM010000560.1:0-2000 GCA_035948165.1 Candidatus Methylomirabilota bacterium | reverse complement strand
GAGACCGCGGCGCGGCTGCTGGTGGGGTCGACGCGCCCGATGCCCGAGGTGGTGAACGTGGGCCAGCGGCGCGACATGGACCTCGCCATCGAGGTGCTGGGCGACGAGCTGGGCGCGGTGTGCACCAACGAGCAGTGGGAGGAGATCTACGACCGGGTGGCCGCCCTCGCGCGCGAGCACCGCGCCACCCTCGTGTTCGTCAACACCCGTCGCCTCGTCGAGCGGGTGACCCGGCACCTCGCCGACCGTCTGGGCGCCGAACGGGTCGCCGCGCACCACAGCAGCCTGAGCCGGCAGCGGCGCTTCGATGCCGAGCAGCGGCTCAAGTCGGGCGAGCTGTCGCTGGTGGTGGCCACCGCCTCGCTCGAGCTGGGCATCGACGTGGGCACGGTGGACCTCACGTGTCTGCTCGGCTCGCCCCGCTCCATCGCCACCGCGCTGCAGCGGGTCGGGCGCTCGGGCCACGCCCTGCTCGCCACCCCCAAGGGCCGCCTCTTCCCGCTCACCCGCGACCAGCTCGTGGAGTGCGCGGCGCTGGCCCGCGCGGCCCGCCGCGGCGAGATCGACCGCCTCGCCCTGCGCGATGCACCGTTGGACGTCCTGGCCCAGCAGGTGGTGGCGATCTGCGCGAGCGAGGAGCAGGACGAGGATCGGCTCTTCGCCCTCTGCCGGCGCGCCGCCCCCTACGCCGCCCTCACGCGGCACGACTTCGATCAGGTCGTCGACATGCTGGCCGAGGGCATCGCGACCCGGCGGGGCCGCTACGCGGCGCGCCTGCACCGCGACGCGGTCGGCCGGAAGCTCAAGGCCCGCCGCGGCTCGCGTCTCGCCGCGATCACCTCCGGCGGCGCGATCCCCGACAACGCCAACTACGAGGTCGTGCTGGAGCCGGACGAGACCACCATCGGCTCGCTCGACGAGGACTTCGCCATCGAGTCGATGGCCGGCGACGTCATCCTGCTCGGCAATACGTCGTGGCGCATCCGGCGCATCGAGGCCGGGCGCGTCCGGGTGGAGGACGCGGGCGGGGCGCCGTCCACCATCCCGTTCTGGCTCGGCGAGGGGCCCGCGCGCACCCCCGAGCTGTCGACCGAGCTGGCCGCGGTGCGCCAGGGCGTGGCCGACCGTCTCCACGACCCGGAGTCGGCGCTGGAGTGGCTCGAGCGCGAGACCGGCCTCGACCGCCGCGGGGCCCTGCTCACGCGGGACTACATCGCGGCGGCGCGCGCGGCGCTGGGAGCGGTGCCGACCCGCGACACCGTCGTGGTGGAGCGCTTCTTCGACGAGGCAGGCGGGATGCAGCTGGTCGTCCACGCGCCCTTCGGCGGCCGCATCAATCGGGCGTGGGGCATGGCCCTCCGCAAGCGGCTCTGCCACAGCTTCAACTTCGAGCTGCAGGCCGCCGCCACCGACGACGGGGTGCTCCTCTCCCTGGGCCCGCAGCACAGCTTCCCGCTCGAGGCGGTCTTCGAGATGCTGCACCCGAGCGGGCTCGAGGAGCTCCTGACCCAGGCCGCGCTGCAGGCGCCGATGTTCAACACCCGCTGGCGATGGAACGCCAATCGCGCGCTCGCCCTCCTGCGCTGGCAGAACGGCCGGCGCGTGCCGCCGTACCTGCAGCGCATGCGGGCCGAGGACCTGCTGGTCGCGGTCTTCCCGGCCCAGCTCGCGTGCCAGGACAACGTGGGGGCGGGGCCCATCGAGGTGCCCGACCATCCGCTCGTGCGCGAGACCCTGCGCGACTGCCTGACCGAGGCGATGGACATCGACGGGCTGCGCGCCTGTCTCACCGCGCTGCACAGCGGGCAGATCAGGCGCGTGACGCGCGAGACGCCGGAGCCGTCGGTGTTCGCCCACGAGATCCTGAACGCGAACCCCTACGCCTACCTCGACGACGCCCCGCTGGAGGAGCGGCGGGCGCGCGCGGTCACGGTGCGGCGCGGGCTGCCCGCCGCGGTGGCCGACGACATCGGCCGGCTGGATCCGGCCGCCATCGCCTC
>DASZJM010000559.1:0-6953 GCA_035948165.1 Candidatus Methylomirabilota bacterium | reverse complement strand
GGGCGCGCTTCCCGGTGGGCAGCGATCCGGAGGCCTTCGCGGTGAGCCCGGACGGCGCGCGGCTCTACGTGTCCAACGAGGACGCGGCCACCGCGTCGGTCCTCGACACCAAGACGGGCAAGGTGCTGGCCGCGATCCCGGTCGGCACCGAGCCGGAGGGCGTGGCGGTGAGCCCCGACGGCCGGCTCGTCTACGTGACCGCCGAGACCACCCACACCATCTCGGTCATCGACGCGGCCGCCCTCAAGACCGCGGCCACGATCCTGGTCGGCAGCCGGCCGCGGGAGTCGGCCTTCACGCCCGACGGGCAGCGTGCGCTGGTCACCGCCGAGATCGGCGGCGCGGTCTCGGTCATCGACGTCGCGAGGAACGCGGTGGTGTCCACCCTCAAGCTGGATCGGCCCGCGCCCAAGCCCAAGGGGGTCGTCGTCCATCCCAGCGGCAAGTGGGCCTACGTCGCCAACGGGGGCTCCAACGACGTGGCGGTCATCGACATGGAGGGGCCGAAGGTCGTCGGCTTCATCCCGGTGGGGGTCCGCCCGTGGGGTCTCGGCATCACTCACGACGGCAGGAAGCTCTACGTGGCCAACGGGGTGTCGGAGAGCGTGTCGGTCATCGACACCGCGAGCCAGAAGGTGGTGGCCACGCTCGCGGTCGGAAAGGGACCGTGGGGCATCGCGGTGAGCCGCTAGCCGGCTCCGGGAGGATCGCGTGAAGATCCCGAGAGCGCTCCACGAGCACATCGACACCGCCTTCCCCGCCAACGTCTGCCTGGTCGCCGTCGTCCGACCGGACGGGTTCCCCCAGGTGAGCCCGCGTGGCAGCACGATGGTGTTCGACGACGAGCACCTCGCGACCTGGGAGCGCGGCCGGGGCTCGACCGCCACGACCCTCGCCAACGGGACCAAGGTCACCGTCTATTTCCGGAAGCCGCAGCTCCGGGAGTCGGGCCTCCTGCCCAAGGGCGGCATCGCGCGCTTCTACGGCACCGCGGAGGTCCACCGCTCCGGGCCGGTCTACGAGGAGGTGTGGCGGCGGCTGGTGCAGCCGGAGAAGGACCGCGATCCGGAGAAGAAGGGCTTCGCGGTGCTGATCGCGGTGGAGCGCGCCGAGGACCTCGAGGGCAAGCCGCTCGATCTCGATCGAGCCGGCGGGGATCGCGGCGGGGCGGCGGGCGGGGCGTGACCATGTGGCGGCACATGTGGCGACGCGCCGGCCGTCATCGCGAGCTGGCCCTGGTCCTGGTCTTCATCGCGGCGGCGGGCTGGGAGCTGGTCGAGTTCCTGGTGATGGAGGGGCCGCGCGGGGTGACCGGGGCGTGGCCGCTCACCCTGCACTCGCTGCAGGTGCTGATCGCGGTCGGCGTCGCGGGCGCGGTGTTCCGCGCCTGGCAGCACCGCACCCGCTACGAGGCGGTGCTCACCACCATGGTCGAGCAGAACGTCATGGCCCAGGAGGAGGAGCGCCGCCGGATCGCCTACGATCTCCACGACGGGATCGCCCCCCTCATCGTGAGCGCCAAGCAGCACGTGGACACCGGCCGCGACCTCGCGGGCCGCGACGCGGCGCGGGCCGGCCACGAGCTCGCGCGCGCGACCGACCGTCTGGATCGCGCCATCGTGGAGACGCGCCGGGTGCTGCAGGCGCTCCGCCCGTCCGCGGTGGCCTCGCTCGGGCTGGCGGAGGCCGCGCGACGGGCCCTCGACGACGCGGGCCAGGAGGCGGGCTGGACCACGCGCTTCGTGGCGGAGGTGGGCGACGCGCGCATGCCCGCCGCGGTCGAGACCGCGGCCTTCCGCATCCTGCAGGAGGGCCTGGCCAACGCGGCCCGCCACGCGGCCAGCACCGCGGTGGAGGTCGCGCTGCGGCGCCGGGCCGGCTGGCTCGATCTCGAGGTGCGCGACAACGGGGTGGGGCTCGGACGCGACGGCGGGGCCCGGCGCGGGCACGGCCTCGGGCTCGCCGGGATGCGGGAGCGGACGCGGCTGCTCGGCGGCACCTTCGAGATCGAGAGCGGCGCCGGCGGCGGTACCCAGATCCGGGTGGCCCTGCCGCTGGTGGTCGGAGTGGGCGATGCCGTGGCCGAGTGAGCCGCCGATCCGCGTCCTGGTGGTGGACGATCATCCGATGGTGCGGGAGGGGCTCCGCAGCATGCTCCACGGCGACGGCGTGGAGATCGCGGGAGAGGCCGCGAGCGGCGCGGAGGCGCTCGGCCGGGTCGCCGAGCGCGACGTGGACGTGGTCCTGCTCGACCTCGAGCTGCCCGACATGGACGGCCTCGCGGTGCTCCGCCGCGTGCGGGAGATCGACGCCCGCCTGCCGGTGCTGGTGGTGACCATGCACCAGGACCCCGCCCTGGTGCGCCGCGCGGTGGAGGCGGGCGCCACCGGCTACGTGCTCAAGGGGATCGGCCGGAGCGAGCTGCTCGCGAGCATCCGCGCCGTGCGGCGCGGCGAGGCGGTGTTCGACCAGAACCTCCTGAGGGCGGTCCTCGCGAGCCGGGACATGGCGCCGGCCGTGGTGGCCGACGCCGCAGGGTTCGAGCGCCTGTCGCGCGTGGAGCTCGACCTGCTCCGGCTCATCGCCGCCGGCCTCACCAACCGCCAGATCGGCCAGCGACTTCGCTGGAGCCACGCCACCGTGAAGAAGTACGTCCAGCGCGTCCTCGAGAAGCTGGACGTCCAGGACCGGACCCGCGCCGCGGTGGAAGGCGTCCGCCGCGGCCTCGTCGACTGAGCGCGGCCCGGCCGCGCCCGCTGGCTGGCCGCCGCTCAGGACCCGGCGACGGGCATCCGGACAAGCCGGGGGCCGAGCCGACGATCACGCTGCCCGGCGTCACGGTGCTGGGCGCTTTCGGCGCTGGGGATCCCGGCCGAGAAGTACGCGGGCAACGTGCAGTCGCTGACGTCGGAGGACCTCGCGAGCCGCGAGCGGCTTGATCTCTCCGACACCCTCTTTCGCCGGCTCGCCTCCGTCAACGTCACCCGCAGCCAGAGCAACCCGTGGCAGAACGCGGTTCGGCCTCCCCACGACGGCGCGATTGAAGTCGGCGCTGCGGAGGTAGCTGCCGGAGAGCTGCCGGAGACGGAGAGCTGGGCAAGACCGCGACCTCGGCCATGCGCCCCGCAACGCCGTGTTCAGTGGCAGGCAGTGGCGTTCTCTACCGGCGCGATCAAGGCCCGTACGCCGGCTAACTGAGGGCTAGAACCGCCAGGAAAGCCCGCCGTGGAAGGTGATCGGCGCCGCCGGCGTCAGAAAGCGCTGCACGGGCGCGCCGTCCGCCCTGGAGTTGGGGGCGAACGTCCCGAAGGTCTCGTACTCCGAGTCGAGGAGGTTCTGCACGGCAAAGAACGCCGTCAGCCCCTTGAACCGCGCGTGGAGCGCGGCGTTCATCACGAAATAGTCGCCGAGCTGCCGCTCGACGTTGGCCTCGTCGCCGCGCAGCCACTGCCGACCGACATACGCGCCCGACAAGGCGAACGTGAGCCAATCGGTGAGCCGGACGTCCACCCCGGCGTTCACCCGCTGGCGCGGGATCAGCGACAGGTTGCTGCCCTTGCGGACGAACTGAGTGCAGGGCGGGGCCGCGCAGTCGGCGGTGACGCGGGAGGTGCCGAGGAGCGCGTCGTCGCGGAAGGTCGCCTCCGTGTACGCGTAGTTGATCCACGGCTCGAAGCGGCCGAATCGGCCGCGGAGCGCGAGCTCGACACCCTGCCGCCGAGTGTTGCCCACGTTCTGGAAGAACAGCCCGACAGTACCGGTCGGGGAGACCGAGAAGATGTCGTCTCGTACGTCGGTCCGGTAGAGACTCAGCGCCCCCTCCAGCCAGGACCACGGCTGGGCTCGCACGCCGACCTCGTAGTTGCGTGCCTTGACGGGTTTGAGCGGCGGGTCCGACGCCACGCCGGCTTGCAGCCCGGGGCAGATCGTCGCGGGAGACGCGCACGTGAGCTCCAGGAACGAAGGCGCGCGGAATCCCTCGGCGTAGGTGAAGTACAGGTCCACGTTCCGCGTCGGGTTGTAGTTGATCCCGAAGCGCGGCTGCGTGCGCACATAGGTATGGTCTCCACTGCTACGTGGAGCGTCAGGGTCGGGGGTGCGGTCGCCGATCTGGTGGCGCAGGAACTCGAACCGCGCCGACGTGGTGACGACGAGCTGGTCGCCGGCCAGCCAGAGGCCGCGCGCGACGTCGAAAGTGTTCTGAACCCAGGCGCCCACCGAATTCTGACTGTCGCGCACGTTCGAGTCAATCTCGCGCACGTCGGGGGCGGGCTCCAGAAAGACCTTCACGCGCGCGTCGGTGTTCGCGTAGTCGAGGCCCAGCTGGAGCCGGTTCGGCCGGTCGAAGAGCGTCGTCTGCCAGGTCGCCTCGACCGTGCCCCCCGCCGTCGTCGTGTTCGTGAACGACCGCGTGTTGGCGTGGGCGAGGTTGACGTTGAACTGCTCGGCATCGAGCGTGCGGACGAACGCGGTCACGGCGACCGACCAGTGCTCGCCCAACTCCTGCTTCAGATTCAGGGTGACCAGGTTCATCAGGGGTTGGAAGAAATCGCCCACGGTGAAGTTGCGCGTACGGTGCTGGCTCAGCTCGCTCTCCGGCAACGACCCCGGCTGCTCGATTCGATTCTGTGCCCGCTGGTACGAGAGCGAGAGGTCCGTGCCCCCGGAGCGCAGACCGAAGCGCGTGAAGAGCCGACCCACGCGGCTCGCCGAGGCGTCGCGCCAGCCATCCTCGCGAAAGTAGGTGCCCGCGACGTAGTAGTCGAATGGCCCCTCCGCGCCGCCCAACCGCAGCCGGTACTGCTGACGCCCAAAGCTCCCCCACTCGGCTTCCGGCACGAGCTCGCGGACCTCGCCACCCCGGCGTGTCACGATGTTTAGGACGCCGCCGATCGTGTTGCGGCCGAAGACGGAGCCCGGACCACGGATCAACTCGATGCGCTCGACGTCGTCGAGCGGCAGGAGGTCGAAGTTGATCTCCTCGACCGTCGGCTCATTGACTCGGACGCCGTCCACGAACACGCTGATACCCTGCGGCGAGCCGGTGACCGAGGTGCCCTGGAAGCCGCGGACCGAAAGGTCCATCTGGAAGGGGTTGCCCTGCTGGTCGGGCGTCGTCACGCCCGGCAGCCGCCGGAGCGCCTCCTGCACCGTGACGGCGCCGGTCTCACGGAGCCGCGCACCCGGAATTACTTCGATCGCAGCCGGAATGCTCGACGCCGGCAGCGGAGTGCCCGGCAGCCGGCCCGCCGTGACCTCGACGGGGGGGAGCGTAACCACCGACGGCTCCGCGGCCGGCTCCTCCTGGGCGGCGGCCGGGCACACGACCAGGAACACGGCCATGAGGGTCGAGAGACACACTGGGTGGAATCGCATCGTCGGGATCGCCACGCTCCGTTCCGGACGGACTCGTGGGGTATAGCTCGTCCGGCGGGCCGGTGGCAAGGGCCATCCGGCTATCAACCGGGTGGCCAGGTGGCTACGGATCGCGGCCCGGGGGGAATGAGCCTCAGGATTCTTCCGCAGCGTGCGGGGGGACGCGGCGCGGGCGTCGAGGCCGGCCTCGGCGGGGAGTGGAGACGCTCGCCAGCGTCACCGCGGGCGCGCTCAACTTCAACGCCTTCGGTCACCCGATCGCGGTCGAGCGCTTCGTGGCGCCGGGGGCGCCCATCGGCGGGTGGGGCGGGGGCGGGTGAGCTTCTGATCGCGCGCTAGCCGCGCCCCCGGGGACCGCCGCGCAGCCGGGGGTCGAGCAGGTCGCGCAGGGCGTCGCCCAGCATGTTGAAGCCGAAGACGGCGAGGCTGATCGCGATGCCGGGGAAGACCGCGATCCACGGGGCCTGGATCATGTAGGTGCGGCCCGAGCCGCTCAGCATGGCGCCCCACGAGGGGGTCGGGGGCGGGACGCCGAAGCCCAGGAAGCTCAGCGAGGACTCGGCCAGGATCGCCACCCCGAGGCCGAGCGTCATCACCACCATGATCGGGGCCGCGATGTTGGGCAGCACGTGGCGGGCGATGATCTGCCAGTCCCGGCAGCCGGTGGCCCGCGCCACCTCGAGGTACTGGTTCTCGCGGATGGCCAGCACCGCGCTGCGGATGATCCGCGCGTTGGCGGCGGTCCCCCCGATCCCCAGGGCCAGGATCACGTTGCCGAGCCCCTGCCCGAGCATGGCCATGATGGTCAGCAGCACCACGAAGCCGGGGAAGGCCATCATGGTGTCGATGCCGCGCTGGAGCACGGTGTCGACGCGCCCGCCGTAGTAGCCGGAGAGGACGCCGACGACGGCGGCGAGGAGCGTGCTGATCGCCACCGCTCCGAGCCCCAACAGCATCGAGATGCGCGCCCCGTAGATGACGCGACTCAGGATGTCGCGTCCGAAGTCGTCGGTGCCGAGTGGGTGGCTCAGGCTGGGCGCGCGCAGACGGTCGCTCGACCTGACCTCGACGGGGTCGTAGGGCGCGAGCACCGGGGCCAGGAGGGCGGTGACCACCAGCCCCACGATGAGCAGGCCGCCCAGCGCTCCGAGCGGCTTGCCCCGCATCACCCGCAGGAGCGACATGCCGATCGTCTAGCCGTAGCGGATGCGCGGATCGAGGAAGCCGTAGACCACGTCGATTACAAGATTGAGCCCGATGATGCCGGTGGCGAGGAAGAGGTTGATGCCCTGGATGACCGGGTAGTCGCGCCAGGTGATCGCGTCGAGCAGGAACTTCCCCATGCCGGGCAGCACGAAGATGCTCTCCATGATGACGGTGCCCCCGAGGAGGGCGGAGAGCTGGAGGCCCATGATGGTGACCACCGGGATCATGGCGTTCTTCAGCACGTGCCGGGCGATGACCGCGGACTGGGGCAGGCCCTTGGCCCACGCGGTGCGGACGTAGTCCTCGCGCAGCACCTCGAGCACCATCGAGCGGGTCATGCGCATGACGCTCGCGGAGAGGGCGAGCCCGAG
>DASZJM010000558.1:0-4392 GCA_035948165.1 Candidatus Methylomirabilota bacterium | reverse complement strand
ACGGCAACCAAGAGTGCTCTCGACGCAATCACACGGGTGCTCGCAAAGGAGTTGGGGCCGAGACAGATTCGAGTGAACTCAATCAACCCCGGGGCAACGGCAACCGAGGGTGCTCGCGCGGCCGGCATTATCGGAGTCGGAAGTGATTACGAGAAGCAAATGATTGCCATGACGCCCCTCGGCCGCATCGGGCAACCCTCGGACATCGCGCCGACCGCAGTGTTCCTGGCGTCCGACGAGTCCGGTTGGCTGACGGGGGAGATCATTTTGGCCTCCGGCGGCCAACGCTAGTGCTTGCCCGCCGGGGCCGCTTGCCGGTGGGTGGGCGGACGCGCGACCCGGCGCGAAGGGCGGGGTGCTGAGAATGCGTGTTCCGTCAACGAGGGCGTTTATCCCATCTACCCACTAATAGCTAAAGAAAAAGGAGGACCATCATGACGGTCAACAGCGATCTCACCGAGGCACAGGTCAGAGAGTTCTTCACCACCCTAAGCAACTGGGGCAAGTGGGGGCCGAATGACCAGTTCGGCGCGCTCAACTACATCACCCCGGCGAAGCGGGCACAGGCCGCGGCGCTCGTTCGCGAAGGGGTCTCTGTCGCCATGTCTTTGCCCCTGGCCACCCAACCAAGTCCGGATAACCCAACGCCGGTGACGCACCTCATGATCCAGACCGGTGCGGCGGGGGAAACGGAGAGAGGGCCGCTGCCGTACAGCGCCGACTACTTTGCGATCTCCCCCCACGGCATAGCCAACACCCATCTCGATGCGCTCTGCCACGTGTTTAATCAGGGCAAGATGTACAACGGCTATTCGGCCAGCGACGTGACCGCCCAGGGCGCGCGCAACGGTGCCATCGACGCGCTCAAGGACGGGATCGTCTCACGCGGGGTGCTGATCGATGTGCCCCGCCTCAAAGGCCGCGAGTGGCTGGAGCCGGGCGAGGCGATCGCCCCGGCGGACTTGGAGGCCGCGGAACAGGCCGGCGGCTTTCGGGTGGAAGAAGGCGACGTGCTGTTTGTCCGTACGGGTCGGCACGCACTGGAGAAGGCGAAGGGACCGCGGGACTCGTTCAAAGAAGGCCTGGCCGGACTCGGTGCGGCCTGCCTGCCCTGGCTGCACGCCCGCAAAGTCGCGGCCTTGGGCTCGGACGGGGCGAGTGACGTCATGCCTAGCGGCTACGAGAAGATCCTGCCGATCCACGCGGTCACGATTGTCGCCATGGGTATCCACCTGCTCGACAACTGCGCCCTGGACGCGCTCGCCGAGGCCTGTGCCACGCGCTCGCGCTGGACGTTCCTGCTGGCCGTGGCTCCACTCGTCGTCGTGGGCGGCACGGCGTCGCCGGTGAACCCCCTGGCAATCTTTTAGGGAACCAACCCAGTCGTCGGAACTCCGGACTTGACTGCCCGCGCGATCATGGCCCGTAACATGGGATTGCCCTGCACTCGGCTTGGGACTCCTACCTTCGCACTCGTCGCCGCGCCGCGAGATGGCCGCGTTGCCGTGACGTGAAGGATTAGAAGGTCTGCCCGCCGGAGAATCCGTTGATTGATGACTGGTGATCCCCGTCCCGCGGGAGGACGGCCTGGTGACGAGCTGAGCTAGCTCTCATTTCCGCAGCGTGTAGCCCTTGCCCTCCATGCAGCGCGCGAAGGCCTCGCGATCAATCGTGGGTCCGCTGAATCGAAACGGGTCGCTCTCGCTGGCCGATGCGCGCAAGCATGCGGCCCGGTCCCGCTTCACATCTGCTTCCGGCGCTCCGGGCTTGTCGTACACGCCCAGGCGGCTGCCGCTTGCACAGCCAACCAGCAGCCCGATGATTCCCACCACCCACATCCCCGTAGTCGGCCATCTCATTGCTCTGCTCCTCCCAGCCGCGATCGGAGGATTCTACTGCACTCCGACCGTTCTCGCCTCCCGACGTCACTGCGATGCTGTGCTGGGGCCCGGTGTGCTTTCGCCGGCAATAGGACCGGGATCCGGGCGTGCCGGCAGGAGTGCACCGCTACGTCAGCGGTAGCTGCGTCCCAGGCGGGACGGCGGCCGGCGGCTCATGGAGCGTGATGATGTGCCCTGCGTCGGGCGTGCTGCGTCTCGGATGGAGCTTCACCACGCTCTCCGCCGCCCACCGTGAGATGCACTCGCGTCCCCAGCCGCAGGAGCAGGTGACGAGCCAGCGCGGACGCGTGGTCATTCGATCACCTGGTCGGCCCGCTAGAGGAGCGACGACGGGATCGTCAGCCCCAGCGCCAGGCGCTGAGGAACGCTCGAACTCGGCCCCAAGGCGCGGGCGATGACCTCGCCGGTCTCGTGGTCGTAGCGCGCGTTCTGCTCGTCGATGCTGAGCGGGCGTAGCCAGCGGTAAAGCCGACGGGCGGGCGGGCCGATCGGGCTGCGCAGCAGCGCTCGGGCGAGGGGGGCCAACATGGGGGGACGATCGGGCGGGCGTGGGCGTCAAGACGCAGGGGCGCTGTCCTTACTGTTCAGCCGCCGACCTTCCCCACCAGACCACCACGTGTATCCAGATGCCCCCGGGCCTGGGTGAGCAACCCCCTGCTGCCCATCAGCGCGCCCTCACCGCATAGCCGCGCCGACCCATGCACGTTGCGAACTGACCACGCCCCTCGTAGCCGAGGGCTGTCGTCGCGTCGTTGCAGCCTTTCAAGTCCGCCGCGACAACCTCCACGGCCTGCCGGGGTTGGGCCGTCGATTGGATCTCCACCCAGCCCGCGACCGTGTCGTAGACCATCGTGTACCCCTTCGCGATCATGCAGGCGTCCTTCATCCGTCCGGAGTGCTCAAGGGGACGGGAGTAGGCTTTGCACTCGGCACGGTCTACCGATTCCGTGCTCGGTGCTCCGGTCGCGCAGCCGGTGAAGAGGAGAAGGCCGATCCAGGGGTGGCGCATTGAGCCTCCTTGGACGAGTCTCGGTCCAGAAGCCAGCGTAGCTCGAGGCGGGCAAGAACCGGGAGGGGAACGTGTGCTTACTGACTGCCAGTACAACAGCGGAGGATGAACGTGCCTCTTCATGGCCATCCGCTCAGGCACACCGGCCCTCCCACAGGCTGTCTCCCAGGCCTTCCCGAAGTCACGCCGTCGTTGACCTAGTTGGCGCCGGTCCCCAAGATGCAGGAACACGTAGGGGTTGATCGTCTAGGTCCGCTTCTAGAGTCGGTCATGCGAAACCATGCTCCCTTGACCTCGTGGGAGCAGGCGACTAGCCTGCCAGCATGACGGCGTTTTTCTACGCCCAACGTCCATGAACGAGCTCGTCGACGTGCTCGTCCGCTACGGCTACCTGGTTGTCTTCGGGTGGGTCTTCGCCGAGCAGATCGGGTTGCCGATCCCCGCGATGCCGGTGCTGCTCGCGGCCGGCGCCATGGCCGGGACCGGCCGCTTGAGCCTCGTCCTCGTCCTCGCCTTGGCCGGGATCGCCTCGCTCATGAGTGACGTCATCTGGTACTGGATCGGGCGTCTCGGAGGCGGCCGGGTCCTGGGCTTCTTGTGCCGGATCTCGCTCGAGCCCGACTCGTGCGTGCGGCGCACCGAGGAGACCTTCAGCCGACGAGGCGCGCGCTCGCTCCTGATCGCCAAATTCGTACCCGGCTACAGTACCGCGGCGCCGCCGCTTGCCGGCATCGTGCGGATGCGCTTCGCGCGCTTCGTGGCCTTCACCGGCGCCGGCGGCCTCATCTGGGCCGGCGCGTTTGTTGGCCTGGGCTGGCTATTCAGCCAGCAGCTGGAGCTGGTGGCGAGCTACGCGATGCGCCTGGGCGGTTGGCTCGTCGCGCTGCTGGCCGCGGCTTTCGCCGCCTACATCGCGTGGAAGTACATCGCGCGGCAGCGGTTTCTGCGGCGAATTCGAATCGCGAGAATCACGCCGGAAGAGCTGAAGGCCAAGCTCGATGGCGGGGAGGACGTCATGGTGGTGGACGTTCGCCACCGGGTGGAGTTCGAGAGCGAGCCGGCCATCATCCCGGGCGCCCTCCACCTGATGATCGAAGAACTGGAAACGCGCCAGCGGGAGGTCCCGCGAGACCGGGACATCGTTCTCTACTGCACCTGACCCAACGAGGCATCAAGCGCCCGGGTGGCGCTGATCCTGAGACGCCGTGGCATCGAGCGGGTCCGGCCGCTCGCAGGGGGTTTCCACGCTTGGCGCGATCGCGGCTATCCGACGATCAGCGTGGCAGACACCCCGGACGCGGCCCTGCCCTCTCCCGACAACTCGTTGCCCTAGTCGGCCCTTCCGTACCAGACACTGCCGCCAAACGTCGTAATGAAGATCGCGGCCGGGTTGCGCGGATCGACGATTACGCGGTGGGCCCATTTGAAGTCGAACCCGGGCAGGCGGCTCCACGTGAGGCCGCGATCCGAGGACCGCCAGGC
>DASZJM010000557.1:0-1677 GCA_035948165.1 Candidatus Methylomirabilota bacterium | reverse complement strand
TACGATCTGCGGAACCTCTTCCAGGTCAACGTGGAGGAGGGCCGGCACCTGTGGGCGATGGTGTACATCCTCGACGCGCACTTCGGCCGCGACGGACGCGAGGAGTCGGAGGCGCTGCTCCAGCGACGCTCCGGCGACCACGACAAGCCCCGCATCCTGGGCGCGTTCAACGAGCGGACCCCGGACTGGCTCTCGTTCTTCATGTTCTGCTTCTTCACCGACCGGGACGGCAAGTATCAGCTCGCGAGCCTGGCCGAGAGCGGCTTCGATCCGCTGTCGCGCACCTGCCGCTTCATGCTGACCGAGGAAGCCCACCACATGTTCGTGGGCGAGAGCGGGGTGGGGCGCATCGTGCAGCGGGCGTGCGAGATCATGCGCGAGCACAAGACCGACGACGTGCGGCGCCACGGCGGGGTCGACCTGCCGACGATCCAGCGGTACATCAACTTCCACTGCTCGGTCTCGCTCGACCTGTTCGGCTCCGAGGTCTCCACCAACGCGGCCAACTTCTACACCATGGGGCTCAAGGGCCGCTTCGAGGAGACCAAGAAGAAGGACGATCACCGGCTCAAGGACGGCACCTACACGGTGGCGACGCTGGCCGGCGACCGGATCATCACCCGCGAGGAGGGCGCGCTCGTCTCGCTCAACGAGCGGCTGCGCGACGACTACATCGCGGACTGCCAGCGCGGGGTGAACCGCTGGAACGAGATCATCAAGAGCCACGGCATCGACTTCACGCTCACGCTCCCCCACCGCGGCTTCCGGCGCGCCATCGGCGCCTTCGCGGAGGTGAAGGTCTCGCCGGACGGCCGGGTGATCAGCGAGGCGGAGTGGGACGCGCACCATCAGGAATGGCTGCCCACCGCGGAGGACGAGGCCTACGTGGGGAGCCTGATGCAGCCGGTGACCGAGCCCGGCAAGATGGCCAACTGGATCGCGCCGCCGGCGCGTGGCATCAACAGCCGACCCGCCGACTTCGAGTACGTCCGCCTCGGCTGAGCCGGGAGACGCGCGCGTGAGAGCGATCACCGGGAAGGCGCTGGGTCCGACGCTCGGGATGTACTCGCACGGGATGGTCGCGCCGGGCGGCGAGCTGGTGGTGGTGGCGGGGCAGGTGGGCGCGGACCGGGCCGGGAACCTGGTCGGGCCCGGCGACGTGGTGGCCCAGACCCGGCAGGCCTTCGAGAACGTGCGGGCCGTGCTCGAGGCGGCCGGCTCCGGCATGCGCCAGATCGTCCGCCTCCAGACCTTCCTCACCCACGCGGCCGACATCGAGGGCTTCATGCAGGCGCGGAAAGAGCTGTTCCCGCGCTATTTCCCGGACGGCGTCTACCCGCCCAACACCCTCCTGGTGGTGTCGCGCCTCGTGGTGCCCGAGCTGCTGGTCGAGATCGAGGCGATGGCGGTCAAGCCGGCGGGCGCGCCCGCGAAAGCTCGCCCGGCCCGGCCCGCCGCGAAGCCGAGTCGGGGGAAACGTGCGACCGGGCGGCGGACCGCGTCGCGCAAGCGCGGATGATGTCGGTCCCGGCGCGCTTCAACGCGGCGAGCTTCTTCATCGATCGCCACGTCGCGGAGGGGCGAGCGGACAAGGTCGCCTTCTTCCACGACGGCGGCTCGATCACCTACGGCGCGCTGCAGGAGCTGGTCAATCGCGCGGGCAACGCCCTGCTGGAC
>DASZJM010000556.1:0-16408 GCA_035948165.1 Candidatus Methylomirabilota bacterium | reverse complement strand
GGCTCTTCAGCTGCGGGGGCCCCGACATGGCCCCCGCACTCCCCCCAGCGGCGGACAACCACCTCCTACCTCCGGCTAGCCGCCCGCTCTCTCGATGCGGGCCCAGGTGTCGCGCAGGCCCACGCTGCGGTTGAACACCGGATGGCCGGGGCGGTGGTCCTTCCAGTCGGCCACGAAGTAGCCGACCCGCTCGAACTGGACGTGATCCTCCGGCGCGGCCTCCGCGAGGGCGGGCTCTCCCTTCACGCCCGCCACGACCTCGAGCGAGCCCGGGTTGATCACGCTCTCGAAGTCGGGCGCCTCGTCCGGCTTCGGCACCGTGAAGAGTGTGTCGTAGAGCCGCACCTCCGCCTCCACCGCGTGCGCGGCCGACACCCAGTGGATGGTGGACTTGATCTTGCGGCCCTTCACCTCGCCGCCGCGGGTCTCGGGATCGTAGGTGCAGCGGACCTCGGTGACCTCGCCGGTCGCGGGGTCCTTCGTCAACCCGGTGCACTTGACCACATAGGCCGCGCGCAGGCGCACCTCCACCCCGGGGGAGAGGCGGAAGTACTTGGGCGGCGGCGTCTCGCGGAAGTCGTCCTGCTCGATCCAGAGCACGCGCGAGAAGGGGACCTTCCGCGTCCCGGCCTCGGGGTCCTCCGGGTTGTTGGTCGCCTCCATCTCCTCGGTCTGCCCCTCCGGATAGTTCTCGACCACGAGGCGGAGCGGCCGCAGCACCGCCATCCGCCGCAGGGCGCGGCGGTTCAGGTCCTCGCGCAGGCAGTGCTCGAGCAGCGCGACCTCCACCAGGTTGGCCGCCTTGGTGACGCCGATGCGCTCGCAGAAGTCGCGGATCGACGCGGCGGTGTAGCCGCGCCGGCGCAGCCCGGCCAGGGTCGGCATGCGCGGGTCGTCCCAGCCGCTCACGAGCCCGTCCTGCACGAGAGTGAGGAGCCGGCGCTTGGACATCACGGTGTGGCTCAGGCTGAGTCGCGCGAACTCGATCTGGCGGGGATGGTAGACCCCGAGCGCCTCGAGGTACCAGTCGTAGAGCGGCCGGTGGTCCTCGTACTCGAGCGTGCACAGCGAGTGGGTGACGCCCTCGATCGAGTCGGACTGGCCGTGGGCCCAGTCGTACATCGGGTAGATGCACCAGCGGTCGCCGGTCCGGTGGTGCGAGGTCTTGCGCACGCGGTACATCACCGGGTCGCGCAGGTTGAGATTCGGGTGGGCCATGTCGATCTTCGCGCGCAGCACCCGCGACCCGTCCGCGAACTCGCCGGCCCGCATCCGCGCGAAGAGGTCGAGGTTCTCCTCGACGCTGCGCCCGCGGCAGGGGCTCTCACGTCCGGGCTCGGTGAGCGTGCCGCGATGGGTGCGGATCTCCTCGGCGGAGAGATCGTCGACGTAGGCCTTGCCCGCGCGGACGAGCTGCACCGCCCACTCGTAGAGCTGCTCGAAGTAGTCGCTCGCGTAGTGCAGGTGACTGCCCCAGTCGAAGCCGAGCCAGCGCACGTCGCGCGTGATCGCGTCGACGTACTCCTGGCTCTCCTTGGTGGGGTTGGTGTCGTCGAAGCGCAGGTGGCAGCGTCCGCCCAGCTCCGCGGCCAGGCCGAAGTCGAGGCAGATCGCCTTGGCGTGGCCGATGTGCAGGTAGCCGTTGGGCTCGGGCGGGAAGCGGGTCACCACCGGCGGGGCGAAGCGCCCGGTCCGGAAGTCCTCCAGCGCCGCGTCCTTGATGAAGTGGGAGGGCTTGGGGGCGTCGGCCATGGCTCCGATCGTAACATCTGACGGCAGCGGGCGCGGCATACGGTCGGAGTACAATGGTTGCTCTATGTCCGATATTCGCGTTCGTTTTGCTCCGAGCCCGACGGGGCATCTGCACGTGGGCGGCGCCCGCACTGCGCTCTTCAACTGGCTCTTCGCGCGCCACCATCGCGGTGCCTACGTGCTGCGGATCGAGGACACCGACCTCTCACGCTCCACCGAGGAGTACACCCAGGCGCTGCTGGAGGCGCTGCGCTGGCTCGGCCTCGACTGGGACGAGGGGCTGCCCGCTCCGGGCTACCGCCAGACCGAGCGGTTCGACATCTACCGCGCGCACGCCGAGCGCCTCCTCGCGACCGGCAAGGCGTACCGCTGCCGCTGCACCCCGGAGACGCTCGACGCCCTGCGGAAGGCGGCGGAGGCGCGGAAGGAGACCTTCCGCTATCCGGGGACCTGCCGCGAGGCCAACGTGCCGGCCTCCGAGCCGCACGCGCTGCGCCTGGCGATCCCGCGCGAGGGCGCCACCGTGATCCACGACGTGATCCGCGGCGACGTGGTGGTGAGCCACGCCGAGCTGGACGACTGGATCCTGGTGCGGACCGACGGCACCCCCACCTACAACTTCTGCGTGGTGGTGGACGACGTGACCATGAAGATCAGCCACGTCATCCGGGGCAACGACCACCTCTCCAACACCCCGAAGCAGGTGCTCTGCTACGAGGCGCTGGGCTACCCGGTGCCGATCTTCGCCCACATCCCGATGATCCTCGCCGCCGACAAGACGCGGCTCTCCAAGCGGCACGGGGCCACGTCGGTGCTGGCCTTCCGCGACATGGGGATCCTCCCCGAGGCGATGCTGAACTACCTGGCGCGCCTCGGCTGGTCGCACGGCGACCAGGAGATCTTCTCGCGCGACGAGATGGTCGAGCACTTCGACCTGGCCCAGGTGGGCACCGCCGACGCGGTCTTCGACCTCGAGAAGTTCAAGTGGGTGAACCACCAGTGGATCAAGCGGCTGCCCGCCGAGCGGGTGGCCCGCGACCTCGTGCCGTTCCTCGAGCGGGCCGGCCTGCCCGCGCCCCGCGACCTCGCCTGGCTCGGCCGCGTGGTGGAGACCCTCCGGGAGCGGGCGCGGACCCTCGTCGAGATGGCGGAGCAGGCCACCTTCTACCTGGTCGCGCCGACCGTCTACGACCCGCAGGCGACCGCGAAGTTCTGGAAGGAGCAGGCCCCCGAGCGCTACGCCCTGCTGATCAAGCGCCTGGAGGCCCAGGAGGCGATGGACCCGGCGGCGCTCGAGGGCCTCTACCGCTTCCTCGCCGCCGACCTCGGGCTCAAGCTCGTCGACCTGGCCCAGCTCACGCGCATCGCGTTGACCGGGAAGACCGCGAGCCCGCCGATCTTCGAGGTGGTGAGCATCCTGGGGCGGGCCGAGACCCTCGCTCGGCTCAAGACCGCGGCGGCCGCGGTGGGGGCCGCCCGGTGAGGCGGCTCCTGCTCGCGCGCCACGGCCAGTCGGTGTCGAACGCGGTCCGCCGCTTCCAGGGAGCCCAGGACGTGGCGCTCTCGCCGCTCGGGGTCCGCCAGGCGGAGGCCCTCGGGCTGGCCGTCGAGCGCCGCCGCGTGGCCCACGTCTACGCGAGCCCGCTCGAGCGCGCCCGGCGCACCGCCGAGATCGCGGTGGCGGGGAGCGCGGTGCCGGTCACCCTCATGGCCGACCTGCGCGAGCTGTCGCTGGGCGACTGGGAGGGCTGCACGGTGGAGGAGATCCGCACGCTCCCCGGCGATCCCTACACCCGCTGGATCCGCGATCCGGTGGGCTGCCTGCCCCCGGGCGGCGAGCCCCTCGCGGACGTGCAGGCCCGCGCGCTCCGCTCGCTCGAGCGGATCGCGGCCGCGCATCCGAACGGCGACGACGTGCTGATCGTGGCGCACGGCGGGGTGATCAGCGCGCTGCTCGCCCACTGGCTCGGGCTGCCGCTCTCCTCGATCTGGCGGCTCGCGGTGGCCAACTGCTCGCTCACCGAGATCGCCCCGCCCCGGGTGCTGTCGATGAACGAGACCGGCCACCTGCGCGACGTGAACGTGGCGGTCACCGAGCCGCTCAGCCCCTGACATGACCCTCCTCTCGCTCTTCGGGGGGCTCGCCCTCCTGCTCTACGGCATGCAGCTCATCGGCGAGGGACTGCAGCGCGCGGCGGGCGGCCACCTCCGTCACCTGCTCACCCGCATGACCAGCACCCGGCTGGCCGCGGTGGGCTCGGGGGCGCTGGTGACCGCGATCATCCAATCGTCGTCGGCCACGACCCTGATGCTGATCGGCTTCGTCTCGGCCGGCCTGCTGACCTTCCCCCAGTCGCTCGGGGTGATCCTGGGCGCCGACATCGGCACCACCGTCACTGTGCAGCTCCTCGCCTTCCGGGTCCAGGAGCTGTCGCTCCTGCTGGTGGGAGTGGGCTTCGCCACGGTGTTCTTCGCGCGGCGCGGCCTGCTCAAGAGCCTGGGCCAGGTGGTGCTCGGCTTCGGCTTCATCTTCCTCGGCATGAAGGTCATGAACGACGGGCTCGCCCCGCTCGCCGACAACGAGCTGACCCGCCAGGTGCTGGTGGCCCTGGCCGGCAACCCGTTCCTCGGCCTCCTGGTCGGCGCGGTGCTGAGCGCGGGCATGGCCTCCTCGGCCGCGACCATCGGCCTCACCCTCTCCCTCGGCCAGCAGGGGCTCCTGCCGCTCAGCGCCTCGCTCCCGGTGGTGCTGGGGGCCAACATCGGCACCTGCGCCACCGCGCTCGCCGCGAGCATGCGCTCGTCCTCGGACGCCCGGCGGGTGGCGGTGGCTCACATCGCGTTCAAGGTGCTGGGAGTCGCGCTCGTCTTCCCGTTCATCGGCCCGCTCGCCAACCTGGTCGCGCTGACTTCGCTCGACCCGGCCCGCCAGATTGCCAACACCCACACCTTCTTCAACGTGGCCATCAGCGCCCTCTTCCTGCCCTTCGCCCCGTGGGCGGCCCGGGTGATCACCGCGCTGGTGCCGGAGGAGGAGCGGGGGGACAATCCCTACCGGACCCGCTACCTGGACGATCGGTTCCTCGAGCAGCCGGCCCTGGCCATCGGGCAGGCGATGCGGGAGGCCCTGCGGATGGGGGACGTGGCCCAGGTGATGCTGCGGGACGCGATGGTGGTGATGCGCACCAACAACCAGGAACTGCTGGAAGACGTGGAGCGACGGGACGACCAGCTCGACTACCTCGAGCGCGAGATCAAGATCTTCATCTCGCGGCTCGGACGCGAGACGATGAGCCCGGACATGGCCCAGAAGGAGATCGCGCTGATCTCCTTCATCGGCAACCTCGAGAACATCGGCGACATCATCGACAAGAACCTCATGGAGCTGGCGCGCAAGAAGCTCTACCAGGGGCGCCGCTTCTCGGAAGCGGGGGAGGCCGAGCTGATCGAGTTCCACGGCATGGTCTCGAAGAACCTCGAGCGGGCCATCGCGGGCTTCGCGGCCAACGATCGGAGCCTCGCCCAGGAGGTGCTCGACCAGCGGCCGGTGGTGCGGCAGCGCGAGCGGGAGCTGCGCGACTCGCACCTGGCCCGGCTGCGGCGGGGCCTCGCCGAGTCGCTCGAGACGTCCGAGATCCATCTCGACGTGCTCACCAACCTCAAGCGGATCTCCTCCCACATCACCGCGCTGGTCTACCCGATCCTGGAGGAGGAGGCCTAGGTGCCGAACCGGCTCCGCATCCTCGTCATGGCCTCGGAGGTCGCGCCCTTCGCCAAGACCGGCGGGCTCGCCGACGTGGCGGGGGCGCTGCCCCGCGCGCTCGCGGCCCTGGGCCACGACGTGCGGGTGATGATGCCCAAGTACCGCGGGGCGGAGGCCCACGCGACCGACTCCCGCATCGTGGTGCCGACCATCCGGGTGCCACTGGGCGATCGCGCCGCGGAGGGGGCGCTGATCGAGGCCCACGGGCCCTCCGGGCTGCCGGTGTACCTGCTCGAGCACGAGCACTACTACAACCGCGACAGCCTCTACGGCACCGGGGACGGCGACTACTGGGATAACTGCGAGCGCTTCGTCTTCTTCTGTCGCGCCGCGCTCGAGGGCCTGTCCCAGCTCGACGGGGCGCGCCCCGGCGTCCGCTGGCAGCCCCAGCTCATCCACGCCAACGACTGGCAGGCCGGGCTCGTGCCGGTCTACCTGCGCACGCTCTACCGCGATCACCCGCTCCTGGGCGGTCTCGCCAGCGTCTTCACCATCCACAACCTGGCCTACCAGGGCGTGTTCTGGCACTACGACATGCCGATGACCGGGCTCGGCTGGGATCTCTTCACGCCGGCCGGCATCGAGTTCTACGGCAAGCTGAACTTCCTGAAGGGGGCCCTGATCTTCTCCGACCTGCTCACCACCGTGAGCCGCACCTACGCGCGTGAGATCCGCACCAGCGCGTTCGGGAACGGGCTCGAGGGCGTGCTCGAGGAGCGCAGCCACGACCTGCACGGGGTGGTCAACGGCATCGACTACGAGGTGTGGAACCCGCAGAAGGATCCCGCCATCGCCCATCCCTACTCGGCCGACGACCCGGAGCCGAAGGCGATCTGCCGCGAGATGCTCCGTCGTGAGCTCGGGCTCGACGACGCGGCGGGCCCGCTGCTCGGAGTGGTGACGCGCCTCGCCGAGCAGAAGGGGATGGACCTGGTGCTGGAGGCGCTCCCTGGCCTGCTCGCGGAGGGCGCCCAACTCGTGGTGCTGGGCTCGGGGGAGGCGCACCTCGAGGAGGCCTTCCGCGCCGCCGCCGCGGCCCACCCCGGGCAGGTGGCGGTGCGCATCGGCTACGACGACGACCTCGCGCGCCGCATCTACGCGGGGACCGACGTGTTCCTCATGCCCTCGCGCTACGAGCCGTGCGGCCTGGGCCAGCTCATCGCGCTCCGCTACGGCGGGGTGCCGGTGGTGCGGCGCACCGGCGGGCTCGCCGACACCGTCACCGAGTTCGACCCGGCCCGCCGCACCGGGACCGGGTTCCTGCTGGACCCGTTCGCCCCCGACGCCCTGCTCGCGGCGGTGCGCCGCGCCGCCTCGACCTACCGCCAGCCGACCGTCTGGAAGGCCCTGGTCAAGAACGCGATGTCCGAGGACTTCTCCTGGGACGCGTCGGCGCGGGAGTACGCCACCCTCTACCGCAAGGCACTGAAGGCGCGGAGCGCGCGCTAGCCACGGAGGCCGGGATGAAGAAGATCGAGGCGGTGATCAAGCCGTTCAAGCTCGACGACGTGAAGGAGGCGTTGAACGAGCTCGGGGTGGTGGGCATGACCGTCACCGAGGTGCGCGGCTTCGGGCGCCAGAAGGGGCACACCGAGCTGTACCGCGGCTCCGAGTACACGATCGACTTCCTGCCCAAGGTGAAGGTCGAGGTGGTGGTGCCGGACACCCTGGTGGACAAGGTGGTCTCGGTGATCTGCCAGGCGGCCAAGACCGGCTCCATCGGCGACGGCAAGGTCTTCGTCCTCTCGATGGGCGAAGCGATCCGCATCCGCACCGGCGAGAAGGGCGAAGCCGCGATCTAGATGCTTACCCTCTCCCCGGAGGGGAGAGGGCAGGGTGAGGGGCCTCGGTTGGCGGGCGGTCCGCCGTTTGAATCTTCGAAGCTCTTCATCTGCGGGGGCCCAGAAATGGCCCCCGCACTCCCCCAGATAGCGGACAACCCGTGTTCTCGAATGGCCCCCGCACTCCCCCAGATAGCGGACAACCCGTGTTCTCGAATGGCGGACGGTGACTTCCAGCCGTAGGCGGCCCGTGAGCGGCCTGCTCGCGGCCCCGCCCGACGACCGGCGCGCGCTGCGCGAGCTGGCGCGGGTGGGCTTCGCGGATCCGGCGGCGGCGCTGCGGAACCTGCACGCGATCACTCCAACCCCGCGCGAGGCCGAGCTGCTCGCGCCCGCGCTCCCGCGGCTGCTCGCGGAGCTGGGGGCGGCGCCCGATCCGGACATGGCGCTCAACAACCTGGAGCGCCTCGCCGGCCAGGGCGAGCACGCCGCGTTCCTCCGCCTGCTGACCGCGCACCCGGGCGCGATCCCGCTGCTCGCGCGCCTGGGCGGCACGAGCCAGTTCCTGGCCGACACCCTCCGCCGCTATCCCACCCTGCTGCCCTGGCTGCTCGAGGCGCGAACGATGCGGCAGTGGCTCGCCGATGAATTGGCCGCGGACCTGGCCGCGAGCCTCGCGGCCTTCGACCGCCCGGAGGCGCGGTGGAACGTCCTGCGGCGCTTCAAGTACCGCCAGCTGCTGCGGATCGGCTGCCGCGACATCCTGGGTGACGCCGATCTCACCGTCACCACCGAGGAGCTCTCCCACCTGGCCGACGTGTGCCTGGCCGCGGCCTGGGAGTGGACCCGCGAGCGGCTCGAGCGGCTCTACGGCGCGCCGATCGGTGCCGAGGGCGCGCCCACCGGGCTCGCGGTCATCGGCATGGGCAAGCTCGGCGGCCTCGAGCTGAACTACTCCTCGGACATCGATCCGATCTTCGTCTACGGCGACGACGGGGAGACCGCCGGCGGGGAGTCCGGCCGCATCGCCAACGGGGAGTTCTTCGCCCAGGCGGTGCGCGGCATCCTGGAGACGCTCGAGGCGGTCACCGAGGAGGGCCACGTCTTCCGCGTGGACCTGCGGCTGCGCCCGGAGGGGCGCTCGGGGGCGCTGATCCTCTCGGTCGACGGCTATCGCCGCTACTTCGCGGATCGCGCCGAGCTGTGGGAGCGCCAGGCCCTCATCAAGGCGCGCGCCTGCGCGGGCGACCCTGCGGTGGCCGCGCGCTTCTTCGAGGCGGTGCGCGCGTTCGTCTACCGACCCGGGCTCGATCCCGACATCGTGGGCCACGTGCGCGAGATGAAGGCCCAGATCGACCGCTCGCTCCGCGGCAAGGACGCGGGCCGCCGCAACGTGAAGCTCGGCCGCGGCGGCATCCGCGAGGTCGAGTTCCTGGTGCAGGCCCTGCAGCTCCTCTACGGCGGCGACGATCCCTGGCTGCGCGAGCGCAACAGCCTGCGCGCCATCTTCCGGCTGACCGAGCGGGGCTACCTGCCGCCCGCTCTCGGGCGCGAGCTCGGCGTGGCCCTGGTCTACCTCCGCACCGTCGAGCACCGGCTCCAGATCGTGCACGAGTTCCAGACCCACACCTTGCCGGAGGAGCCGGCGGCCCTCGGGCTCCTGGCCCGCCGCATGGGCATCGCGCGGCCGCCCGCCGCCGCGGCCCGGCTCTTCGTGGCCGAGCACCGGCGCGTCACGAGCCTCGTGCACCGGGCCTTCCGCGAGTTCTTCGCCGCGCCGCCGGCGGCCGCCGCGGCGCCGGTGCGCATCCCGAGCTACACCGCGCTCAAGGCCACCGGCTTCACCGATCCGGACCGCGCGCGCCAGAACCTGCGGCGCGTGCTGGAAGGCCGCCCGCTGGTGCCGTACCCGGCCGCGGCGGCCCGAGCGATCGCGCGCCTCTTCCCGGTGCTGCTCGACGCGCTCTGGCAGAGCCCGGATCCGGACGAGGCCCTCGGCCAGTTCGAGCGCTTCGTCTCCGCGGCGGGCCCGCGCACCGCCTTCCTCGATCTCCTCGCGAGCCAGCCCGACCTGCTCGTCAACCTGGTGCGCCTCTGCGCGCGCGGGGAGCTGCTGACCGAGCTGCTGATGACGCAGCCCGAGCTGCTCAACGGCCTCGCGCGCCCGGAGACCTTCGCGGCCCACCGGAGCGAGCGTGAGTTCCGGGCCGAGCTCGCCCCGGTGCTCGCCGCGCGGCTCGACCCGGGCGAGCGCCGGGACGGGCTGCGCCGGCTCAAGCAGGCGCAGGAGCTCGGCATCATCTGGCGCATGCTGCTCGGGGTGACCGACGCGGAGCGCTTCTCCCGCGAGATGACCGCGCTGGCCGAGGCCGCGCTCGCGGTGGCCTGGACGCTCGCCCTCGACGAGACCGTCGTGGCGCTCGGGGTACCCCGCGACGCGGCCGGGCGCCTGGTCCCCGCCGCCATCATCGGGCTCGGCAAGCTCGGCGGCCGCGAGCTGACCACCGGCTCCGACCTGGATCTCTTCGTGGTCTACGGGGGTGAGGGCGTCACCGACGGCCCCGAGCCGGTCGAGGCCCACGTCTTCTACGACCGCGCGGTGGAGGCGCTCACCAGCCTGCTCGGCGACATCACCGCCGCCGGCGTGGTCTTCCCGGTGGACCTGCGCCTGCGCCCCGGCTCGAAGGGCAGCGGCTTCGCCTCGGCCGCCGACGCGCTCGAGCGCTACTACCGCGAGTGGGCCGACCCCTGGGAGCGCCAGACGCTGACCCGCGCGCGGCTGGTGGGCGGCGACCCGCGGATCGGCCGGGTCGTGCGGCGCCGCATCCGCGACCTGCTCTACGGCCCGGAGGCGCCGCCCCCGGACCTCAAGGAGATGCGCGACCTCCGCGAGCGGATGGAGCGCGAGCTGGGCAAGGAGACGCCGGGGCGCTTCCACGTGAAGTTCGGCCGGGGCGGCCTGGTGGACGTGGAGTTCATCACCCAGGCTCTGCAGATGCGGCACGGGGCCCGGCACCCGGGGCTGCACCGGGCGAATACCCTGAACGCGATCCGCGAGATCGCGGCCGCCGAGCTGCTGCCGCGCGCGGAGTGCGACGTCCTCGCGGATCAGTATCGCTTCCTGCGGCGCGTCTCGCTCGGCCTGCGCCTCTTCGGCACCCGCCCGGCGGACACCCTGGAGGTGGCGGGGCCGAATCCGGCGCGGCTCGCCAAGACCCTCGACTACCCCTCGCGCAAGGACTTCCTCGACGACTACCGGCGCCGCACCGGATGGGTGCGCGCGCTCTACGATCGGGTGGTCCCGCGCTGACCGGCCGCGCGCGGGACGGGGTCAGGCGGCCGCGTCGCGCTTGATCTGGGCGCCGAGCGCGCGGAGGCGCTCGTCGATCCGCTCGTAGCCGCGGTCCACCTGGTGGGCGTTCGAGATCACCGAGGTGCCGCGCGCGCAGAGGGCGGCGCCGATGAGGGCCATCCCGGCGCGGATGTCGGGCGAGACGATCGGCGCGCCGCGCAGCTCGCTGGGGCCCACCACCACCGCGCGGTGGGGATCGCACAGCACGATGCGGGCGCCCATCGCGATCAGGCTGTCCACGAAGAACAGGCGGCTCTCGAAGAGCTTCTCGTGGATGAGCACGGTGCCGTGGCTCTGGGTGGCCAGCACCAGCGCGAGCGAGGTGAGGTCCGCGGGGAAGCCCGGCCAGGGCGCGTCGTCCACCTTGGGGATGGCCCCGTCGGCGTCGGCGGCCACGCGCAGGGCCTGCGGGCCCGGGACGACCAGCGTGGTGCCCTCGAGCGCGGTCTCCACCCCGAGGCGGCGATAGGCGAGGCGGATCATGCGCAGGTCGTCGGGCACCACGTCGGCGATGCGCAGCTCGCCGCCGGTCATCGCGGCGAGGGCCACGAAGGAGCCGATCTCGATGTGATCGGGGCCCAGCCGATGCCGACCGGGGCGCAGCTCCGGCACGCCCTCGATGCGCAGCTGGTTGGTGCCGATCCCGCCGATGCGCGCGCCCAGCCGGTTGAGGAAGCGGCAGAGCCCCTGCACGTGCGGCTCGCTCGCCGCGTTCAGGATGACGGTGGTGCCCTCCGCGAGGACCGCGGCCATCACCGTGTTCTCGGTGGCGGTCACGCTCATCTCGTCGAGGAAGACCTCGGCCCCCTGGAAGCGCCCGGCGAGGGTGAGGCGCAGCGCGGGCCCCGCCTCGATGTGGGCGCCGAGCGTGCCGAGGGCGAGCAGGTGCGTGTCGACGCGGCGCCGGCCGATCCGATCGCCGCCGGGAGCGGGCAGGGCGGCCCGGCCGGTCCGCGCGAGCAGGCCGGGGGCCAGCAGCACCGAGCCGCGAAGCTGTGACATCACGGCCGGATCGGGATCGCGCGCCTCGAGCCGGCTCGCGTCGAGGCGCACCGTGCCGGACTCCTCGATCGCCACGCGCACCCCCAGGTGGCCGAGCCCCTCGAGCAGCGCGGTCACGTCGCGGATGCGCGGGACGTTGTCGACCACGACCTCGCCGCGCACGAGCAGGCAGGCGGCGAGGACGGGGAGGGCCTCGTTCTTGTTGCCGGCCGGCGTGATCGTCCCGCGCAGGGGATGGCCGCCTTCCACCAGGAATCGATCGCCGGTCACCGCCGCATCCTCACCGCGGACCATCATAACCGAGAGGATTTTTTCGCCGGGAGCGCGAAGACGCCGGCCGGGGGGAGCCGGCACGGGCGGGGCCCCGGCCGCCGGTGTATCATCTGGCCGCATGAGCGAGCGGTTCTTCATCCTGGACGGTCCCGGCTTCCTCTTCCGCGCCTACCACGCGCTGCCGTTCCTCTCCACCTCGCGCGGGGTGCCGAGCCACGCGGTGTTCGGCATGTCCACCATGCTCTGGAAGCTCCTGCGCGAGGACACCCCGGACTACTTCGCGGTGGCCTGGGATCCGCCCGGGCCCACCTTCCGGGAGGAGAAGTTCGCGGCCTACAAGGAGACGCGCGCCCCGACCCCCGACGATCTCCGGAGCCAGATCGCGTACGTGAAGACGCTCTTCGCGGCGCTGCACCTGCCGGTGCTGGAGGTGCCCGGCTTCGAGGCCGACGACGTGCTGGGTACGGTGGTCGAGCGCACCCGCGACCTGCCGATCGAGCTGGTCCTGGTCACCTCCGACAAGGACATGCTCCAGCTCGTGAGCCCGCGAGTGCGGGTCTTCTCCACCACCGGCCGGGGCGGCGACCGGGTGGTCTTCGACGAGGCAGCGGTGAAGGCCAAGTGGGGCGTCGAGCCCGCGCAGATCCCGGACATCCTGGCCCTCATGGGCGACTCCATCGACAACATCCCCGGCGTGCCCGGGGTGGGGGAGAAGACCGCGGCCAAGCTGATCGGCCAGTTCGGCGGGGTGGACCGGCTCTACGAGAACCTCTCGCTCGTGCCCGGCAAGCTGCGCGAGACGCTGGCCGCCAATCGCAAGCAGGCGCTGCTCTCGCGGGAGCTCGCCACCGTGAGCACGCGCGTGCCGATCACCGTCGACCTGGAGGCGTTCCGGCGGCGCGAGCCGGACTGGGACAAGCTGCGCGCGCTCTGGACCGAGCTCGAGTTTCACACCCTGCTGCGGCAGGTGCCCGCCCCCGCCGCCGCGGAGGCACCCGCCGGCGACGTGGTCACCCTCGCCGACGCGGCGGCGCTCACCCGGTACCTGGCCCAGGTGCCGGCGGGTGACCCGCTCGCGATCGAGCCCGTCTGGGACGGCGGGCCGCCCGATCCGACCATCACCGCGATCGGGCTCTACCATCCGGCCGCGGGGGCCGCCCGCGTCACGGTGGCTTCACCCCCGGACGAGTCCGCCCGCGCCCTGGTGGCCGCGCTCGGCGAGCGGCGGCTGATCGGCCACGACGCGAAGGTGCTCGCCGAGTGGTGGCTGGCCCGCGGCGGCACCCCGCCGCCCGGCGAGGACACCGCGGTGGTCGCGTACCTGCTCAACCCCGCGCGCACCAACTACAAGCTCGAGGAGGTGTGCGCGGAGCTGCTCGGGGCGGGGCCGGGGATCGCCCCGCCGGGCACGCGGGGCAAGTGGATCTGGGACCTGTGGGCGATGGCGCCGGGCGCGCTCGCGGAGGTGGGGCTGGCGAGCCTCTACGAGGACGTCGAGCGGCCGCTGATCGGGGTGCTCGCCGAGATGGAGCGCCACGGCATCCGGGTCGACCAGGCCCGGCTCGGCGAGTTCTCCCGCGAGCTCGAGGTGCACCTCGATCGGACGACCAAGGAGATCTTCGGGCTCGCGGGCGAGGAGTTCAACATCGGCTCGCCCAAGCAGCTCGCCTACATCCTGTTCGAGAAGCTCAAGCTGCCGGTGGTGAAGCGGACCAAGACCGGCTACTCCACCGACGCCGACGTGCTCGAGCAGCTGGCCCTCGGCCACGAGCTGCCCGCGCGCATCATCGAGCACCGCACGCTGGCCAAGCTCAAGTCCACCTACGCCGACTCGCTGCCCACCCTGGTCAATCCGGTCACCGGGCGCATCCACACCTCGTTCAACCAGCTGGTGGCGGCCACCGGACGGCTTTCGTCGAGCAATCCGAACGTCCAGAACATTCCCGTCCGTACCGAGCTCGGCCGGCGCATCCGCGCCGCCTTCGTGCCGGAGGCGGGCTGGCGCTTCGTGGCCGCGGACTACTCGCAGATCGAGCTGCGCATCCTGGCCCACGTCTCGGGAGAGGAGAGCCTGATCGAGGCGTTCCGCCGCGGCGAGGACATCCACGCCCGCACCGCCTCCGAGGTCTTCGGGGTTCCCATCGACGCGGTCACCTCCGAGCAGCGCGACATCGCCAAGACCACCAACTTCTCGGTGATCTACGGGGTCACCGCCTTCGGCCTCTCCCGCGGCCTCGACATCAGCACCAAGCAGGCGCAGGAGTTCCTCGACCGCTTCTTCGCCCGGCACCCCAAGGTGAAGGCGTACCTCTCGCGCACGGTGGCGGAGGGCCGCGAGCGCGGCTTCGTGGCCACCCTGCTCGGCCGCCGCCGCTATCTCCCCGAGCTGCGCAGCGGCAACCCGAACCTGCGCGGCTTCGGCGAGCGCATGGCCACCAACGCGCCGATCCAGGGGACCGCGGCGGACCTGGTCAAGATCGCGATGGTGCGGATGGCCCACGAGCTGCGCGCGCACCGGCTCGAGACCCGGATGCTGCTGCAGGTGCACGACGAGCTGCTCTTCGAGGTGCCCGCCGCGGAGGTGGAGCGGCTGCAGGCGCTCGCCACCCAGGTGATGGAGGCCGCGATCACGCTCGACGTGCCGCTCAAGGTGGACGTCAAGGCGGGCGACGACTGGGCCGCGGTGTGAGGCGGTTCCTGCTCGTCGGCCTCACCGGCGGGATCGCCACCGGCAAGAGCACCGTCACCGCCATGCTCGCGAGCCCGAGCGTGCGGGTGGTGGACGCCGACGCCCTCGCGCGCGAGGTCGTGGAGCCCGGCACCCCGGCCCTCGCCCAGATCGTGGCCGAGTTCGGCCGCGAGGTGCTCCAGGCCGAGGGCCGCCTCGATCGAGCGCGCCTGGGTGAGATCGTCTTTCCCGACCCGGTCAAGCGCAAGCGCCTCGAGGCGATCACCCATCCCGCGATCCGGGCGCGCTTCGAGAAGATCATGGCGGACCTGGAGCGCGCCGGGTGGGACGGCATCTTGATCTGGGACGCGGCGCTGCTGGTGGAGTCGGGCGGCAACAAGAAGATGGACCGCCTCGTGGTGGTGACCACCGACGCGGCGACCCAGCTCCGGCGGCTGATGGCGCGCGACGGCGTCAGCGAGGAGGCAGCGCGGGCCCGCACCGCGAGCCAGATGCCCCTCGCGGTCAAGGCGCGCTACGCCGACTACGTCATCGACAACTCGGGCACGCCCCAGCAGACCGAGGCGCGCGTGCGCGAGGTGTACCGCGCCCTCCTCGACGACCTGCGCCAGCACCAGGCGCGCCGGTGAGCCCGCGCCGCAACGCGCGCGCCGCGGTGCCGCGCGCGCCGGTGCACCGATCCGCGACCCGCGGGCGCACCCGCGCCCTCGGCCAGCACTTCCTGCGGGACCGCGCGGTGGTCGACCAGATCGTGGAGCTGGTGCGGCCGACCGGGCACGACCTCGTGGTCGAGATCGGGCCCGGCCGCGGCGCCCTCACCGAGGCCCTCGCCGCGCGCGCGGGCCGGCTCCTCGCCCTCGAGATCGACGCGGCGCTGGTCGCCCAGCTCCAGGAGCGCTTCGCGGCCGCGCCGACGGTCGAGATCCGCCAGGCCGACGCGCGCCAGTTCGATTATGCGGGCCTGCGGGCCCGGGCGCACGACCCCGACGGGCGCGTGCTGGTGGTCGGCAACCTGCCCTACAGCGTCGGCAAGCCGATCCTGGCTGCGCTGGTCGAGAGCGGCGGCGCCATCGACGAGATGGCGCTCATGCTCCAGAAGGAGGTGGCCGAGCGAGTGGCTGCCCTACCGGGGAGCAAGATCTACGGCGCGCTCTCGGTGCTGACCCAGGTGTCGGCCGCGGTCCGCCTGGCGTTCTCGGTGCCGCCCGGGGCCTTCAGCCCGCCCCCCCAGGTGGACTCGGCGGTGCTGCACCTGCGCCCGCATCGCGAGCCGCCGGTGCCGATCGGCGATGCGGCGCGCTTCGGCGCGGTGGTGCGCGCCGCGTTCGGCCAGCGCCGCAAGAGCCTCGCCAACGCCCTGGCCGCCGGGCTCGCCATCTCCGCCGAGCGCGCCCGTCGCCAGGCGGAGGCCGCGGGCATCGATCCCGGCCGGCGAGCCGAGACCTTGTCGCTGGCCGAATTCGCGCGCCTGGCCGCACCCTTCGCGGGGCCCGACCCGGCCTGAGCACGCTCCCCGTTCCTTGGGCCCGGCGGGGGGCCGGTGGTAGGATGAAAAAGCCGTCGTGAACACCACTTACAGACCAGAACCCGTCCCCATCGATACGCCCGGCGAGCCCGCGGTCCGGCTGATCCCGCTGGGCGGTCTGGGGGAGATTGGGCTCAACATGATGCTGATCGAGTCCGGCCCGGACATCCTCGCCGTCGACTGCGGGCTGCTCTTCCCGGACGACGAGATGCCCGGCGTGGACTTCGCGATCCCCGACTTCTCCTACCTCCGGGAGCATCGCGCCGCGTTC
>DASZJM010000555.1:0-4337 GCA_035948165.1 Candidatus Methylomirabilota bacterium | reverse complement strand
CCGGGCGCGGTCGACGACGGGGGCCGGGTCGTGCGCAGCTCGGGCTCGGCGAGACCCCGCCCGGCCTCCAGGCCGAAGCGCGCGGTGACCCGCCCGCTCATCTCCACCGCGGTGACGCACACCTCGCCGTCGCCCTGGATCGCGTGGGTGTCGCCCACACAGAACAGGCCGCCGTCCACCCACACCGGCAGGTAGAGGATGGAGCCGGCGGAGAGCTGCTTGATGTCCATGTTGCCGCCGTTCTTGCGCGGCGGCATCGTGCTGTGACCGCCCGGCAGGTCGAGCGCGGTGCCCATGACCCCGGGGAACGGATCGATCGGCACCGCGAGGCGGCTGCCGGCCCGCGCGTGAGTGCCGTCGGCGAGATCCCAGATCTGGAGGTAGGGCTTCGCGAAGTCCGCCTCGGGGAGGAGGCCCCGGCCGGGCCGGATCGCGGTCCAGCCGAAGTCGGCCGGCTTCACCTCGAGGATCTCCACCACCAGCGCGTCGCCCGGGCGCGCCCCGCGGATCCGTACCGGGCCGGTGAGCGGATGGCCGCGGAAGGGGCCCCGCGCGAGCACGTCGGCGTGGGTGGAGGCGCGCGAGTAGTAGCGGTCGGCCGCGTCGCGAGTGTCGAACACCACCGTGTCGCCCGGGTCGATCTCGAGCCGCGGGGGGATCGCGTTGTTCCACTCGTACTGGACCTGGCCGGCGTCGAGGTGATGGATCATGGCAGGCTCGAAGTATACACGCCGGCGGAGACCCTTGTTGACGCGCGGAGGGCGGGGTATGCTCCGCGCCACGATGTCGACCCGCCTGGAGACGCCGACCCCCGGGCCGCGTGTCCGCCAGGAGGCTACCGGGGCCCGACCGGCAGCCGTCCCGCTCCTGCCCGAGCCGCCGGCCGATGGCGTCTTCCCGGCCATCTTCGTCATCTCGGCCGCGACCCTGCTCCTCGAGCTGACGTTGACCCGCATCTTCGACGTGGTGCTGTGGACCAACCTGGCGAGCTTCATCGTGAGCAGCGCGATCTTCGGGCTCGGGCTCGGCGGTATCGGGGTCATGCTGCGGCCCGCGCTCTCCCAGTCGGAGTGGCCGGTGGTCTGGTCCGCGCTGGCGTTCGCAGGCGCGGTGCTGTTGCTTCTCCCCGCGATCACCCTGCTGCCCTTCGACTTCGGGGCGGTGCTGACGCACCCGGCCCGCCAGCTCGTGAGCTTCGCCGCGCTCTACGCCGCGTTGCTCGCCCCGTTCTTCGCCTCCGGGGTGGTCATCGCGGCGATCCTGACGCGCCACTCCCACCGGGTCGACCGTCTCTACTTCTGGGATCTCCTGGGCGCCGGGCTCGGCACGCTCGGCATCGTGTGGCTCCCCGGCCTGATCGGCCCCGCCGCGATGCTCGTGCTCATCGCGGCGGCCGGCGCGGTGGTGGCCGGGCTGCTCGCGGCCGGGCGCCGCCGAGCCCGCGTCGGCGCTTTCTGCCTGGCATTGGGCCTGCTCGGGCCGGCGCTCTTCGCTTCCGACCGGGTCGACTTCCAGACCCATGTGGCGAAGGGCGCCCTGCAGCCCGGGGAGGCCATGCAGCGGGCCGAGTACTCTCGGTGGGACCCCGCCGCGAAGATCGACGTACTGCCTCATTCCATACCGTTTCTCAGGCGGATCGCGTACGACGGCGGCGCACAGCGCTCCTCCTACTACCAGTTCGACGGTGACCTCGGGCGGGTCCGAGCCCACTACTTCGACCTGGTGGACAACGAGCCCCGCTACGCCATCGGCCGCTATGTGGCGCTCGCCTACTGGCTCAAGCGCGACACTCCGATGCGGGCGTTAGTGATCGGGAGTGCGGGCGGCCAGGAGGTCCTGGCCGCGCTCGCCTTCGGGGCCGCCCGGGTGGACGCGGTGGAGATGGTGTGTGCGGTGATCCAGGCCGCGCGAGGTCCCTACGCCGCGTTCACCGGCCATCTCTACGACCACCCGCGCGTCCGCCCGGTGTGCGACGAGGGCCGCAGCTACCTGCGTCACACCCCCGACCGCTACGACGTCATACAGATCCACAGCAACCACACCACCTCGAGCGTCGCCCAGGGCGCGGGGGCGGTGGACCCCATCTACCTGCAGACGGTGGAGGCCTACCGCGAGTACCTGAGCCGTCTCACCGACGACGGCATCCTCCAGATCAACTACTACGTCTATCCGCGCATGCTCACGACGGCGGCACAGGCTTGGCACGACCTCTTCCCGGACCGTGACTTCCGCTACCACGTCATCATCGAAGGCAGCGGCTGGGCGGAGTTCTTGATGCCGACCCTGCTGGTGAAGCGCTCGCGCTGGACCCCGGAGGAGATCGCGGCGGTGCGGCGCTTCGTCGCTCCGGACTTCGCGGCCGAGCCCGGTCGCAGCTACGGGCTTGTCTACGCCCCCGCGCCGCCGGAAATCGCCAACGTGCCGGCCGAGTTCTTCCGCGCCCCGCTCGATCCCGCGCTCGCGGACCGCCTGCCCTACCAGGTGACGCCGACCACCGACGCCCGGCCCTTCTTCCGCGACCTGCGCAAGCAGCTCCATCGGATCGAGCCCGACGCGGCCGGCTACGTGCCGGTCAGCACCGCCGGCTTCATCAACGCGAGCCTCATGGGCCCGATCCCGCGCGATCGCATCCACCTCTACCTGCTCGGCGGGCTCTCGGTCGCGATGGCCGGCCTCTTCCTCTGGTATCCGATCCGGTGGATGCGGCGGCGCGGGCTCGGGAGCCCGATCGCCCTGCCGACCGCGGTGTACTTCGGCTGCCTCGGGGTCGGCTTCATCGTCGTCGAGGTGGTGCTGATCTCGAAGTTCGTGGTGCTGATCGGCTTCCCGATCTACGCGATGGCCGCGGTGCTCTGCGCACTGCTCATCGCGGCCGGCGCGGGCAGCCGCCTCTCCGGCTGGCTGTGGCGCCGTCACCCCGCCTGGTCGATCGGCGTCTTCCCCGCGGTGGCGCTCCTGATCGGCGCGGTGGTGGCCGCCTTCCCCTACGCGCGGGACCTCGCGCTCGGCCTGGATCAGCCCGCGCGCATTGCGCTCTCCGCCGCCCTGCTACTGCCCTTGGGGGTCGGCCTCGGCATGCCGTTCCCGCTCGGCATCGCCGCGCTCAGCCGGCTGGCCCCGCGCCTGGTGCCGTGGGCGTGGGGGATCAACGGCTTCATGACCGTGGTGGGCTCGCTGATCGCGGCGCTCCTTTCGATCCGGTGGGGCTTCGACGTGACGTTGCTCGCGGGGGCCGCGGTCTACCTGGTGGCGATGGGCGCCTGGCGCTCACTCGACGCATGAGCACGACCGGCGCCCTCTGGCGGGCCATCGAGCCGATCTACGCGGCCATCCTCGCGCATCCGTTCGTGCGCGGGCTCACCGATGGCTCCCTGCCCCGCGAGGCGTTCCGGTTCTACGCGGTGCAGGACGCGCTCTATCTGCGGGAGTTCGCCCGCGCCCTCTCGGTGGCGGCCGCCCGCGCGCCTCGAGAAGACTGGATCATCATGTTCAACGAGCACGCGGCGGGCGCGCTCAAGGTGGAGATGACGCTGCACGAGTCCTTCTTCAAGGATTTCGGCCTCTCCCCCGAGGAGGTGGCCGCCACCCCGCTCGCGCCCACCAACGCGGCCTACACCTCCTATCTCCTCGCGGTGGCCTACGGCCGGCCGTTCCACGAGGCGGTGGCCGCGCTGCTCCCCTGCTACTGGATCTACTGGGAGGTGGGCAAGACCCTCGAGCGCGCGGGCTCGCGCGATCCGCTCTACACCCGCTGGATCGGCACCTACGCCTCCGAGGAGTTCGGCGCGGTGGTGCGCGCGGTGCTCGCCTGCACCGACACCCTCGCCGCCCCGCTCGGCCCGGACGAGCGCGCGGCCATGCACCGCCACTTCGTCACCACCAGCCGCTACGAGTGGATGTTCTGGGACATGGGCTGGCGCCGCGAAGCCTGGCCCATCTAATGCTCCCTCTCCCCTCTGGGGAGAGGGCAGGGTGAGGGGCCTGTGCTAGACTACGCGCGCATCCCCACCATCGCCCCTCCGGAGGCATATCCGATGACGCGACCGACCCGCCGCGCCGCAGTTGTCCTGGCCCTCCTCCTGGCGATCGCGCTCCCGGCGGCCGCCGCCGAGACGGTCAGGCTCGGCGATCTCCCCGCCATCTCCAACGCGGGCATCTACATCGCGATCGAGAAGGGCTACTTCCAGGAGCAGGGCGTCGCGGTCGACATCGAGCGCTTCGCCTCCGCGGGCAAGATGACCGCGCCGCTGGCCACCGGGCAGATCGACGTGTCGGTGGGCTCGCCCTCCGCCGGCCTCTTCAACTCGATCGCGGCCGGCATGGACTTCAAGATCGTG
>DASZJM010000554.1:0-4016 GCA_035948165.1 Candidatus Methylomirabilota bacterium | reverse complement strand
ACGTGGCCCTGGTCGTGGTACATCGCCACCACGATGTCGAACTCGCCGCCCCGCGCGCGCGAGAAGAGCGTGTCGGCGGGCAGGGGGCCGTACACGTCGAGGCCCGCCCGCCGCGCGTCCTCGATGGCGGGGAGGATTTGGGTCTTCTCCTCGTCGCCGAAGAGCCCGTCCTCGCCCGCGTGCGGGTTGAGCCCGCACACCGCGATGCGGGCCCGCGGCCGCCCGAGCCCGGTCATGGTCTGCTGGGCGAGCTGGATGACGCGGCCGACGCGCTCGCGCGTCACCAGATCGGGCACCCGCCGGAGGGCCACGTGGGTGGTGACGTGGATCACCCGCAGCTCCTTGCCCAGCAGCAGCATCGCGAAGTCCTTCGTCGACGTCAGCCGGGCCAGGATCTCGGTGTGGCCGGAGTGCTGCACGCCCGCGGCGGCGAGCGCCTCCTTGTTCACCGGCGCGGTGACGATGCCGTCGATCTTCCCCGCCTGGCAGAGCCGCACCCCGGTCTCGATGTAGGCGTAGGCGGCGCGCCCCGCGTCCGCGCTCACGGTGGACTTGGGCAGCGTGGCGCAATCCACGTTGCCGAGGTCGAGGCACTCGAGCTGGCCGGGCCGGAACTCGCACGCCTCCACCGAGGAGACCGCGTGCAGGCCGAGCGGCGAGCGGAGCAGGGCCAGGGTCGCGGCCATGACCGAGCGATCGCCGATCACCACCGGGCGGCAGGCCGCGGTGACCTCTGCATGGGCCAGGGCCTTGGCGGTGATCTCCGGGCCGACCCCGGCGGGATCGCCCATGGTGATGCCGAGCACGGGAACGCGAGCAGCCGTCACGGGGTTCCTCCCAGGAGCGTGGTGAAGAGGTCGGGTCCGCCGAACCCGCCCGCCTTGGTGAGCACGCGCAGGACGCGCGGGCCCGCGAGGGCCAGGCGGCCCAGGGCCAGACCGGGGCCGGGCGCGCCGAGCAGCTCGAAGCGCTGCGGCCGCAGCGCTTGGATCAGGGCGTGGGCGGTCTCGCCGCCGGTGACCGCCAGGAGGTCGGCGGACGCGCGCTCCAGGATGCGCGCGGCGGCCTGCGCCACGCGCGCGGCCATCGTCTCGCGCGGGGCGGGCGCGCTGCCGCTGGCCACCACCGCGGGGCCGCCGCGGCCGAGCGCGGCGATCGCGGCGTCGACGTCGCCCTCGCCGCGGGCGTCGACGGTCACCACCGCGGCGCCCGCGCGGGCGAGGGCGTCGAGCTGGGCGCGGCTCGCGGGGTGGAGGCTGCCCACCACCACGAGCCGGGCCGCCCCCGCGGGCAGGGCCACCGCCGGCCCGATGAGGCCGAGCGCGTGGCTCAGCGCGCGCCCGAGGCCCGCGGAGCCCGCGGCCAGCGTGCCCGGGACCGCGAGCGCGGCCGCGGCCAGGCTCGCGAGATCGGCGTCGGTCTCCGCGTCGGCGGCCACCATCGCACCGCGGTGCTGCTCGAGCAGGTGGGCGATCTTCTCGTGCCCGGCGCGGACGTCGTCGAGGGCGAGCGAGACCACCGGCACGCGGCCGGCCAGCAGCGCGGCGAGCTCCGAGCTGGCGCCGCGGAAGCCGGGATCGCGGGCGATCGGAGATTCGTGAACCGGAACGGAGTCGACGAAGAGACGACCATGACGGACCACGCGGCGCTCGGCCGGGAAGGCGGGGCAGACCAGCGCGCCCGCGAACGGCGGCCCGTGCTCGAGCAGCGCGGCCACCTCCGCGGCCACCGGGCCGCGCATCGTCGAGTCGATCTTCTTGAAGACCGGGCCGGCCGCGAGCCGCGGCCGGAGGCGCCGTGCCGCCTCGCGGAGGACGGCGGCCGCCGCCGCGTCGGGGAGCATGCGGGTCTCGGTGTCCACCGCGAGGACCGCGCGATCGTGCGCCTCGAGCACCCCGGGCACCGTCACCGCGACCGGCCCCGCGCCCGCGAACAGGCAGCCCGTGTCGCAGGCGCCGGTGAGGTCGTCCGCGAGAATCGTCACCGCGGGGAGAGGCGTCGCCGCCATGAGTGCATCACCCTACCATAGAATCGCGAAGCCGCCGATCGAGCGCCGGGGCCCCGGGCCCGCGCGGGCCGAGGTGTATACTGGCCGAGTGAAAAGCCGCGTCGTCGTGGCGCTCGTCGCCCTGGCCGCGGTGCTCCTGCCCGGTCGGATGGCCGCGGCCGAGGATCCGGTGGCGGCCCTGTCGCTCATCCGGCCCAAGCCGGTCAAGGACGCCCCCGATTTCCAGGTTCGCACCCCGGACGATCGTCAGATCCACCTGGCCGATCTGCGAGGCAAGGTCGTCTTCCTGAACTTCTGGGCGACGTGGTGCGAGCCCTGCCGGGAGGAGATGCCGAGCATGGAGCGCCTGCACCGGGCCTACAAGGATCGCGGCCTGGCGGTGGTGGCGATCTCGCTCGACTCGCAGGGCGCCTCGGTGGTGAACCCGTTCGTCAAGAAGTTCGGCCTCTCGTTCCCGGTGGGCCTCGATCCGAAGATGGCGGTGCGCGAGACCTACGGGGTCTGGGCGGTGCCGTCGACCTTCATCATCGATCGCAAGGGCAAGCGCGTCCTCTTCGCCAACGGCTCGCGCGAGTGGGACGGCAAGGCCGCGCACGCCCTCATCGAGTCGCTCCTCAAGTGAGCGAGTCGCTCGGCGTCCTGGTCGCGTTCTCGGCGGGGCTCTTCTCGTTCCTCTCGCCCTGCGTGCTGCCGCTCTTCCCCTCGTACCTCTCCTTCATCACCGGGATGTCGGTCGATCGGCTCACCAACGAGGTCACCGCGGGCGACCGCACCCGCGTGCTCCTGCACTCGGTGGCCTTCATCCTGGGCTTCAGCGTGGTGTTCGTGAGCCTGGGCGCCTCCTTCAGCGCGGCGGGCCACTTCCTGCTCGACTACCGCGACTGGATCCGCGTCGGGGGCGGGCTGCTGATCGTCGTCTTCGGCCTCTACATCGCGGGTGTGCTGCGCATCGGCCTCTTCGGCCGGACCCAGCAGCTGCAGATCCGCAGCAAGCCCGCCGGCCTGCTCGGCTCCTTCCTGGTAGGGCTCACCTTCGCGATCGGCTGGACTCCATGCGTGGGCCCGATCCTGGGCTCGATCCTCACCCTGGCCAGCAACGACAAGACGGTGGGGCAGGGAATCACCCTGCTGCTCTGCTATTCGGCCGGCCTCGGCGTGCCGTTCCTGCTCTCCTCCATCGCCCTCGGCGGCTTCCTCCGCTTCTTCAAGCGCTATCGCCCGTTCATCCCGACGGTGGAGCGGGTGGCGGGCGTGCTCCTGATCGTGGTGGGCGTGCTGGTGGCCACCAACTACTACGTGCTCCTGAACTCGTGGGCGATCAGCCTCACCCCCGAGTGGCTGCTCAAGCGTCTCTAACCGACGGAGGCCGCGCATGGTCGTCAACCGGATAGGGCCCCTCTCGAGCGCGAAGGTGGTCGGCCTGCTCTACACGATCGTGGGCCTGGCGATGGGCGCGCTGCTCTCGCTGGTGGCCGCCATGACCGGCCTCGGTCAGGGCGGGGGCTCCCCCGCCGGCCCGCTCTTCGGGATCGGGGCGGTCGTGTTCCTCCCGATCACCTACGGGATCATGGGCTTCGTGATGACCCTGATCATGGCCGCGCTCTACAACGGCCTGGCGAAGCTCGTGGGCGGGGTGGAGATCGACGTGGGCTGAGCCGCGTCCGGCTCAGAGCCCGCCGAGCCAGCGCGCGATCTCGTCCTGGACCTGGGCGAAGACCTGCGGCTGGGACACCGGGCCGCGCTTCGGCACCTTGAACGAGTGGTCGCCGTCAGCCACGACGTGCACACGCACCGATGGGCCGAGCGGGGCCAGGATCGGCGCGAGCTCCTCGGGCGTGCCGAACGCGTCGCGCGCGCCCTGCACGAAGAGCATCGGCTCCCGGATGCGCGCGAGGTGCGCGGCCCGCAGCTTCTCCGGCTGGCCCGGCGGGTGGAGCGGGTAGCCGAGGAACACGAGGCCGGCCAGCCCGTCGAGCCCGGCGGCGGCGACGTGCGAGGCCATGCGTCC
>DASZJM010000553.1:0-13913 GCA_035948165.1 Candidatus Methylomirabilota bacterium | reverse complement strand
TCGATATACGGCTGGTTGGGCCCCCAATAGCCGTCCTGCCAATAGCAGGAGCCCGGCGGGGCGTAGGCGTCGTCGGGATAGGGCGCGTAGAAACCGCCGAACCCGTGCCCGAAGCGCTCGTGCCCACCATGAAACTCGCGTCCGCCGCCATGGAATGCCTGTCCGCCGTCCCTGGCTAGGGCTGGCACCGGAACGACCCCAACCGCCAGGACAACCAGTGCAAAGATGACCTTACGAACCATAGGTCGCCTCCGACTGCCGGAACTCACCCTTCAATCCTTCAGACGCTCGAACGGGCGGAGTGATGCATGGGGGCGTGTTCTAACCTTGCGCGGCATGACCCGGTAGTAGGGCGTAGAGCCCGAAAGGGCAGCCTCCAGAGGGCAGCCCCCTCCTTCAGGCGAAGGCCGGGCGTGTCGTCGGCTTCTTGCTGAATCTGACTCCGCGCGCAACCGGCACCGTCGGCGCGATCCTCACAACTCTGAACGAGCTACGGAGGATCCGCACAAAGCAAGGAGGACTGGAGATGGTTCGCATGCGAGAAATGATCCGATGGACGACAGCGATCCTGCCTTTCGTCGCGCTGGGCCTGGGCGTGACGGGCTGTGCCACTATTCGCGCGCATCAGACCGTCGAGACCGAGCAGATCCTGGACGCCGCGGGCTTTCAGGTGAAACCGGCCGATACGCCCGAGGAGCTCGCGCGTCTGCAGACGCAGACACCGCGAAAGGTCGTACGGGACGTGCGCGACGGCCAGCCGCGGTACGTCTACGCTGATCCCGAGACGTGCAAGTGCTCGTACGTTGGCGACGAGCAGAGTTACCAGAAGTTCCAGGAGCTCAGGCTTCAGAAGAAGATCGCCGATGAGCAGATGTCGGCGGCGCACGCGAACTGGGAAGCGTCGATGAACTGGTGGGGGACCCCGTGGGGTTGGTAATCGCGAAAAGACGTTGAGGCTCCGATGCGGAACCTCAGACCTTAACCGGTTGATGCGGAGCTTTGCTACCCGGAAGTAGTTGACTTCCGAGTCCTCCCCCCTCCGTCGACGCCCGCCGCGCGAACTTAGTATAATCGCGCGCGGATGGGCCACTCAACGCACCTCCGGGAGGGCTGAGCGATGCCGGTGCATCCGCAGTGGGTGACGACCGGGCTCGAGTTCGAGGGTCACCGCATCGTGGGCCATCGCGGCGTGGTCCGCGGCATCACGGTGCGGTCGCGCAACGTCATCGTCAACCTGGGCGCCGCGATCCAGACCCTCTTCGGCGGCAACATCACGCTCTACACCGAGCTCTGCGAGCGCGCGCGCCAGGAAGCCTTCGACCTGATGCTGGAGCACGCCTCCCAGATGGGGGCCAACGCGGTGGTGGCCATGCGCTACGACGCCAACGACGTGGCCGCCGGGGTGACCGAGGTCCTCGCCTACGGCACCGCGGTGGTGCTCGAGCCGGTGAGCCGCTAGCCCACTGGCCCCCGCCGCTCGCGCGGGACTATACTCTCGGGCGAGCCATCCGCTCGCGGCCGCACAGGAGGAGACGACATGGTCACGGATCGTCGGGCGTTCCTCAAGAGCACGTGGCGGGCGCGCTGGTCGCGACGGCGGCCGCCGGGGTCACCCCGGCGCACGCCCGGAGCGCAAAGGTGAAGCCGGGGAGCCGCGACGTGCTCCTGGTGGTGGACGTGCAGAACGACTTCATCCCGGGCGGGGCGCTCGCGGTCAAGGAAGGCGACGTGATCGTGCCGCTGGTGAACCAGCTCGGGGCCGGCTTCGAGCACGTGATCCTGACCCAGGACTGGCACACCCCGGGCCACGTCTCCTTCGCCTCCGCGCACGCAGGCAAGGAGCCCTTCGAGACCATCTCGCTCGACTACGGGACGCAGGTGCTGTGGCCGGATCACTGCGTGCAGGGGACCTCCGGCGCCGACTTCCACAAGGACCTCAAGATCCCGCACGCCGAGCTGATCATCCGTAAGGGCTACCGCAAGCAGATGGACTCCTACTCCGCCTTCTACGAGGCCGACGGCAAGACCACCACCGGGCTCGCCGGCTACGTGAAGGACCGCGGCTTCCTCCAGGTCTACCTGGTCGGGCTCGCCACCGACTTCTGCGTGTGCTGGTCCGCGCTCGACGCGCGCAAGGTCGGCCTCGGGGCCACCGTGATCGAGGACGCCTGCCGCGGCATCGATACCGACGGCTCGCTCGACAAGGCGTGGGCGCAGATGACCAAGGCCGGGGTGAAGCGGGTCCGCTCCGCCGACATCGCGGTCTGAGGTTTGAGGTCGTGGGTCGCCGAGGCGGGGTCCGGGCGCTCCTGGTGGCCGGGGCCCTCGCCCTGGCCGGACCGACGCCCGCCACCGTGCCCGCCGTCCACGCCGAGCACGAGGTCGCGTATCGCTACACCGTGCTCGGCTACGTGACCGATCCGGACGGCCGGGCCCGAGCGGGCGTCAGAGTCGAGCTCTCCCGCGAGAAGACCGGCTTCTCCTACCTGGGCGAGACCGATTCCGCCGGCTTCTACGTGATCGTCGCCCGCCTGGGCGACGAGAGCCGGGGCGAGACCCTGGCTCTGCGGGCCAATGCCCAGGCCCTCACCCTGGTGGCCCGGTTCGATCCGGAGGATCACACCACCGAGCGAGGGACCCGCGTCGACTTCAACGGCCGGCGCCCCGTCGAGAACCCCACCCTGTTCGCGGGCACGCTCAAGCGGTTCCTCGAACAGTGAGCGTCCAGGCTGAGGCTACCGGCCCACCGGAGCGCATGGACCGGTTCTATACGTGCGTCCGCCTGGTTAGCCGATTCTGGCTCTGGTTCTTCTTCAAGGACGTGGCGGTTGTCCACCCCGAGCGGGTGCCGGCAGGCGGGCCCGTGCTTCTCTGCATCAATCACCCGAACAACCTGATCGACTCGCTCCTGGTAGGCGGGGTCCTTCCGCGGAAGGTGCACTACCTGGCCACCGCCGCGCTCTTCCGCAACCGGCTCGTGGCCCGCTTCCTGACCGCGTGCGGCGCCATCCCGGTCTATCGCAAGCAGGACGACCCCACCCAGATGGACAAGAACGCCGACGCCTTCGCGGTCTGCTTCCGCGCGCTCGAGGCGGGGCGCCTGGTCGGCATCTACCCGGAGGGCACGACCCACTCCGAGATCCACGTGCAGCGGATCAAGACGGGCGCCTCGCGCATCGCCCTCACCTACCAGACCACCGCGCGTGGCGGCCCCCTCAGCCTGGTGCCGGTCGGCCTGAGCTTCGACGCCCGCAAGTCGTTCCGCAGCCGGGTCCGCGTCTCCTTCGGCGAGCCGATCCCGGTGGCGCCCTACGCAGCAGTGCACCGGGACGATCCGGTGCGCGCGGTGGAGGCCCTGACGTCCGCGATCCAGACCGGGATGGAAGCGGAGATCCTCCACGTGGCCCGGCCCGAGCGCCAGGACCTCATCCGCGCGCTGGAGCAGATTTACCGCGGCGACCTCATCCGCGAATTGCAGGAGGAGCGCGGCCTCGGCGGGCGACAGATCGACCCGCTCCGCCTCTCGCAGGGCATCGCGGACGCGGTCGCCCACTTCGAGGAGCGCGACCCCGCGCGGGTGGAGCGGCTCTGGGCCGGAGTCCAGCGCTATCGCGCCCTCCTCGCTTCCCATCACGTGCGCGACCAGGCGGTGCGCGCCCGCGGGGAGCGGACGCGCGGCCGAGCCCGGCTGCGCCATTCCTGGGAGGCCTCGATCGGCCTGCCGATCTTCGCCTACGGCTGTCTCGTCAACGGGCTGCCCTACCTGCTCCCGCGGCTGATCGCCCACCGCACCGCACGCAAGGAGACGGACTACGCGACCACGCGCCTCCTCGCGAGCATCGTGGCCTTCCCGCTCTTCTGGGTGCTCGAGACCTGGACCGTCTGGCGCCTCGCCGGCCTCGGCTGGGCGCTCGCCTTCGCGGTCTCGCTGCCGGTGAGCGGCCTGCTCGCCTATCGCTACCTGGGCGGGGTCGGCCGGCTGCAGGGCCAGCTCCGCTTCGGATGGCTCGCGCTCACCCACCGCCACTCCGCGGCCGGTCTGCTCGCCGAGCGGCAGGCGCTGGTGGCCGAGCTCGAGCGGGCCAAGGACGACTATCTGCGGGCGACCCGGGGCAGCAGCTTTTGACCGTCCACCGGCTGGAGGAGCTGTCCACCCCGGCGCTCGACGCGCTCGACCGCGAGCGCACGGTGGTGATCCTGTCGGTGAGCCCGCTCGAGACCCACGGCCCGCACCTGCCGCTCGGCGTCGACGCGTTCGCGGCGCGCCACTTCGCGGAGGCCATCGCCGAGCGCGTGGTCGCGACCCGGCCGGGCTGGGCGGTGGTGCTGGCCCCCACGCTCCACGTGGGCTCCTTCACGTTCGACACGGTCGGAACGGTCCGGGTGCGGCAGCGGGTCGTCCGCGACGTGGTCGTGGACTACGGGCGCGCGCTGGCGGGGGCGGGCTTCCGGCACATCCTGGTCTCGAACGGCCACGGCGGCCCCGGCCACCTGGTGGCCCTCGAGGAGGCGGCCGCCATCGTCTCGCGGCGGCACGGGGTGATGATGGCCTCGTTCACCGGTCACCTCGCGTGGGAGTTCCTGCGGGGGCGGCTGCTGCCCCGGATCGAGACCGGCCTCGGCCGGCCCCTCACCGCGGCCGAGCGCACCGCGTTTTCCGAGGACGCGCACGGCGGCTGGTGGGAGACTTCGCTCATGCTGGCGCTGCGCCCCGATCTGGTGGACGAGGGCTACCGCGGGCTGCCCGCCGCGCGCTACTCGCTCCGCGAGCGGCTCGTGCCCAACTACCCGCTCCGTCGCGGCGGCGCGGGCTACGTGGGCCACCCGGCCCTGGCCGATCCCGCCTTCGCGCGCGCCACCACCGACGTGCTCCTCGCGGAGGCGATGACCCTCGTCGACGGCCTCTTGGACGGGCGCATCCGGCCGGCGGCGCGTCGCTCGCCCTTCTTCGCCATCCCGTTCCTGCGCACCAACTTCCGCCGGGTGGCGGGAGCCGTCGCGGCCGCGGGCGCGATCCTGGCCGCGTGGTGGATCTTGCGCTGACAAAGGAGACGACGATGAAAGCCTACGTGCTGATCGAGACCGCGGCCGGCAAGACCAAGAACGTCAAGAAGGCCCTCGCCAAGATCAAGAACGCCCGCGCGACGGTGGCGGCCATGGACGCGGTCACCGGCCCGTACGACTTCATCGCGATCGTCGACGGCCAGACCCTCGACGCCATCGGCAGCCTGGTCACCGACGCGATCGGGGTGATCGACGGAGTGACCCGCACCACCACCTGCGTGGCGGTCACCGTCGGCTGAACGACCGCTTCGCGCTCCCAGCGGCTCTGGTAGAATCGCGGCGGCCATGCGCGTGCTCGTGATGGGCGGCACCGAGTTCATCAGCCTCCACCTCCTGCGCGCGCTGCAGGCGCGCGGCCACGAGGTTGCGGTGTTCAACCGCGGCCGCCAGCCCGATCGGCTCCCCGCCGGGGTCGCCCTGATCACGGGCGACCGCAAGGACCACGCGGGCCTCCGCGAGCGCCTGGCCGGCCGCCGCTTCGACGCGGTCTACGACGTGACCTACGCGCCCACCCTGGGCGAGGACGTGGCCGCGCTGGCCGACGCGCTCGTGGGCGCGCCGCACCTGGTCTTCGTGTCCACCTGCCGGGTCTACGACCACGCGCTGCCCATCCCCTACTCCGAGGAGACCGCGCGCGGGCTCTACTGGGGCGACTACGCGCGCCACAAGATCGGCGGGGAGGACGTGCTGCTCGAGCGCCACCGGCGCACCGGCCAGCCGGTGACGATCGTGCGTCCGACCCACGTGATGGGCCCGCTCAACACCCGCAACAACGAAACCTTCTTCATGGACCGGATCCATCGCGGGCGGCCGGTGCTGGTGCCCGGCCACGGCGGCTGGCTGCGCCAGTTCGGTCACGTCGAGGATCTGGCCGAGGTCATGGCCGCCGTCCTCGGCGAGCCGCGCGCCTACGGGCAGGCCTACAACGTGATGGGCGAGGACGTGGTGAGCCAGGTCGGTTTCGTCGAGCTGATCGCGGAGGCGATGGGCCGTCCGGTCACCTTCCGCCACTTCGATCCGGCGCTGCTCAAGAGCTTCGCCAAGCCGGGGCCGGTGTTCGGGCAGAACCTCGTCTACGACTGCCACGCGGTGCACACCACCACGAAGCTGCGCGCGGAGCTGGGGCTCCGGCCGCGCTACACCCTGCACGCCGGGCTCGTGCAGACGTGGCAGTGGTACCGTGCCCAGGGCCTGGCCGATCGGCCGGTCGACTTCTCGTTCGAGGACCAGATCCTCTCCAAGATCGGCGCGTGACCCGCGGCATCCTGGTCTTCAACCCCGAGCCGGCCGAGGCCCGCGCGTACGCTGGCCTGATCCGCCTGCCCTCGCGCGAGTTCACCGTATCGGTGGCCTCCACCGCCGAGGAGGCCGCGCCATTCGCGCCCGCGGCCGAGATCCTCTACTGCTGGCGCCCGCCGCGTCCGCTCCTCGCCGCCGCGACGCGGCTCAAGTGGATCCAGTGCATGGGCGCGGGCGTCGAGCAGCTCTTGGTGCCCGAGGTCTCACCGCGCGTGGCCATCACGCGGGCCGCCGGCATCTTCGGGCCGTGGATGGCCGAGTACGCGATCGGCTGGTGCCTCTGGGTCACCCAGCGCATGGACGGCTTCCGGGCGAGCCAGCGCGCGCGGCGGTGGGCGCCGGTGGATCCGGCGCCGCTGCGCGGGCAGACCCTCTGCGTGGTGGGGCTGGGCGACATCGGGCGCCACATCGCGCGGGCCGGCCGGGCGCTCGGCATGCGGGTGATCGGGATCTCGCGGACCGCGCGCCGCGTCCCCGGCGTGGAGCGCGTGTACCGCACCCGCGCGCTCGCCACCGCGCTGGCGCGCGCCGACTTCGTCGTCATCACCGTCCCGCTGAGCGCGGCGACCCGTGGCCTGATCGGGGCGCCCGCCCTGGCCGCCATGAAGCCGTCGGCCTGGCTGATCAACCTGGCGCGGGGCCCGATCGTGGAGGAGGCGGCCCTCCTGGACGCGCTCCGCTCCCGGCGGATCGGCGGCGCGATCCTCGACGTGTTCGACACCGAGCCGCTGCCCCCCGACCACCCGCTGTGGGCGCAGGACAACGTGGTCGTCACCCCGCACATCTCGGGACCCAGCACCACGCGCGAGATCGCGCCGATCTTCGCGGACAACCTCCGCCGCTACCTCGCGGGCCGGCCGCTCCGCCACCTGGTGGACCGCCGCCGCGGCTACTGAGCCGCCGCCGGAGGCGGGAAAAGGTCCATCTGCTTCGTTGGCGCCCTCGGTCTGCCCGCTCGACGTACAGGAAGTACGCCTCGCGGGCGGCCTTCGGGCGCCGCCTCGCATCTGGGCCTTTTCCCGCCTCCGGCTACGTGTGTTCGATGCCAACGCGGACTACTTCGCCCCGGCGGGCCCAGCGGGCGAGCGGGAGCGTCAGCTCGAGGAAGAGCTTGAGCACGCCGTAGACCGGACGCCACTCGGTGACGCGGGCGAGCGCGGACGCGCGGTGGTCGCGCAGCCAGTGCCCGAGGCTCCAGAGGTAGTAGCGCGGCTTCGCCTGGTGCCAGCACCAGACCACGCGCCCGCCGGCCTGCTCCACCGCGCGCGCCAGCGTGGCCGGCGTGAAGTGGGACAGGTGGCGCGGCAGCTCGAGGCCCGACCACGCGCGGCCGAAGAGCCGCGCGCCGAGACCGCCCGCGTTTGGCACCTCGATGACGAGGAGGCCGCCCGGAGCGAGCCAGCCCAGCATCCGGCGGATCGCGCCCACCGGGTCGGGCACGTGCTCGAGCACGTGGAACGCGGTGATCAGGTCGAACTCGCCAGCCGCGTACGGCGCCGCCTGCAGATCGCCCGCGTGCACGCGCGCGGTGAAGCGGCGCGCCTTCGCGGCGGCCGCCTGGTCCACCTCGACGCCGGCCACCTGCCAGCCGAGCGCGGCGGCCACCCCGAGCGCGCTGCCCGAGCCGCAGCCCACGTCGAGGTAGCGGCCCCGCCCGCGCCACGCCGGGCAGTCCCAGTAGAGCCGCCGGAGGAGCAGGCGGGCCCGCAACCGGGTGAGGAGGGAGGCCCCGGCCGCGCGCCACATCGAGTAGCCGAGCGAGGAGGCGAGCGCCCAGCGCACCGCCCGCACGCGCGCGGACGAGCCCTTGAACGGGATGCGCGGCGACGGCTCCTGATGCCGCGGGTAGTGATCCGGATAGCAGTCGGCCAGATGATCATCCCGCACGCGCGGGCGCTGGTAGAGGAAGCCGCATCGGCGGCAGCGCGCCACCGCGTACACTCCCGGCACCGCGAAGGCGCGGTCCGGCGTGACCCAGAGGGGCGCGGCCTCGGCGGCGCCGCAGAGAAAGCAGGGCGCGTCGACGGTGGGGAGGGCCGGAGCGCCGCCCGCAGGGCTGGGCGCGCGGGCCGGCATTACTTCTTCGAGATCAGCCAGCGCCCGACCGCGAGGTGCGGCAGGCCGGAGCGCTCGAAGGTGTCGACCGCGTCGGCCGCGCTCGCCACGATGGGCTCGCCGTGGAGATTGAAGGAGGTGTTCAGCACCGCGCCCACGCCGGTCCGCCGCTCGAACTCACGGATGACCGTGTGGTACTCCGGGTTCCACTCGCGCTCGAGGATCTGCGGCCGCGCGGTCGCGTCCTGCGGATGCAGGGCCGCCGCGAGCGCCTCGCGCGCCTCCGGCCGGGTAGGCATCGCGAGCATCATGTAGGGCGAGGCCAGACCCTTGGGATTGACGAGGTAGTCCCCCGCCCGCTCGGCCAGCACGGTCGGGGCGAACGGCATCCAGAAGTCTCGGTTCTTGATCATCCGGTTGATGAGGCCGACCACGCGGTGATCCGACGGGTTGGCCAGGATCGAGCGGTTGCCGAGGGCGCGCGCGCCGAACTCCATGCGGCCGGCGCAGCGGGCCACCACGCCGTCCGACACCAGCAGGTCGGCGATGCGCTCCTCGATGCGGTCGTGGTAGGCGACCTTGTACTGGCCCTCGAGCCCGCGCTCGCGGATGACCTGCTCGGCCTCCTCGTCGGTGACCGACGGGCCCAGGTAGGCCGGCCCGAAGGCCTGCGGCGCCGCGGCCACTCCGCGGCGCGCGCACTCCTGCAGGTAGCCGAGATAGGCGGCGCCCACCGCGTTGGACTCGTCGCCGCTCGACGGGAACGCGAACAGGTCTTCGACCCAGTCCTCCTGGCCGATCAGCATGTTGGCCTTCACGTTCATGAAGACGCCGCCGCCGAGCGCGAGCCGGCCGCCCCCGTAGCGCTCCCGCATGAGCCGGGTCCAGCGCAGCAGCACGTCCTCGAGCAGGCGCTGGGCGCCACCCGCGACCCAGTCGAAGCGCAGGCCCACCATCGCGCGCAGCAGGAGCTGGTAGCGCTCCCCCGGAGCCCGCCAGCGGAAGCGGGCGGTCCGGCCCGCGTCGAGATCGAAGACCGCGCGCAGCGCCTCCTCGGCGCGCCGCGCGTACTTCTCCGGCGCGTAGGGCGCGAGGCCCATCACCTTGTACTCGTGCTCGCCGAACTTCATGCCGAGGGCGAGCGTGACGAACGAGTAGAAGGCGCCCACCGACCCGGGCGCGCTCGGGGTCGCCTCGTGCCGGTCGAGCGTCAGGCCGGAGCCGGTCGAGGCGGTGGCGCAGAGGCCGTCGCCCGAGTTGTCGTTGGTGAGCACCAGCGCGGGCCGGCCCGCGAAGCCCGAGCCCCAGTAGGCCGCGGCGGCGTGGCAGGTGTGGTGGTCGAGCGACGCGATGCGATCGGGACCGATCCCCAGGTGCTCGGTGACCGCGCCGAGGCGCTCGCGCTGCGAGATCCCGAACTTGCCGCGGGAGGCGTCGATCAGCCCGAACTTGGCGCCCCACTTCCGCACCTTCTTCTCGAGGGCCCGGCGCCGCGAGGGCCACGCGACACCGTAGTACTCGCGGGCATACTCCTCGTCGTGCAGCACCCGGTTGAGCCACTCCCGCGAGGCCGCGCGCGCGCCGGCCAGCGCCACCAGGTCGATCTGGTCGGGCCGCAGGTCGAGCTCGCGCAGGAGCGCGTCGATCGCCCGACGGGGATAGCCCGCGTCGTTCTTGAGCCGGGTGAAGCGCTCCTCGGAGGCGCAGCCGACGATGCGGCCGTCGCGCAGCACCGCCGCGGTCGCGCAGTGAGTCTCGGTGATCCCGAGGACGATCATGGCCGCCTCAGTATACCGCCCCGCTAGCGCCCGACCGTCGGCTCCAGTGTGACCGTGATCCGCTCCTGGTCCCGGCGCAGGATCAGCGCGAGCGGTCCCTCGGCTCCCGCGGCCAGGAGCGCCTCGCGCACCGCATCGAGGCTCACCACCGGCCGCCCCGCGACCTCGGTGAGGACGTCGCCGACCTGGAGGCCGGCCCGCTCCGCCGGGCTCCGCGGCAGCACCGCCGCCACCGACGGCACCGAGCTCGGCCGGGCTCCGCCCAGCTCCGGCTGGCCCTCGGGGTCGCGCACCAGGAAGCCGTACTCGGCGGCCACCCGGTCCGCGGCCATCGCGTCGGGCATCGCGCCCACCTTCACCTGCACCGGCCGCCGGCCCTCCTCGGGGCGCAACACGGTGAGGCGCACCGTCTCCCCCACCGCGGTCGAGCCGATCGCCCGCTGCAGGCTCCGCGTGTCCACCACCGGCCGGTCGCGGAAGGCCACCACGAGATCTCCGTTGCGGAGCCCGGCGGCCGCGGCGGGCGTCTCCTTGATGACCTCCACGATCACCGCCCCGAAGCCCTCGCGCATGCCGAAGCGCTTGGAGATGTCCTCCATCTCCTGCTCCGAGAGATCGCGGATCCGCACCCCGAGCCAGCCCCAACGCGTCGCCGCGTCGGCGGGCGCCGCGAGCAGCGCCAGCAGCACGAGCGCGATCAGCGCGCGCCTCACCGTCCGCCCTCCTCGCGGAGATGGCTCCGGAGGTCGTCGAGCGCGGCGGCGAGACGCTCCAGCCGGCGCTCCACGTGCAGCTCCTCCAGGAGGGCCTGGCGGGTCGTGGGGCTGGGGATCAGGGTGGAGGCGATCTGATCGCACAGCCGCCCGGGCTCGGTCAGCGCGTCGAGGCTCTGCTGCAGCTCCTCGCCCGAGCGTCCGACCGTGGCCAGGATCCGGGCCGCCGCGCTCCGCACCCGGCTCGTGAGGGGCGCGACCGCGGGGGCGTCGGCTCCCTCGTCCTCGAGCGGGGTGGCCGCCACCATGCGGTAGAGGGTGTCGGCGGGCAGCTCGCGATCGATCCGCGCGCGGCACTCGCCCTGCAGCAGCAGGTTGTAGCGGCCGGTGGCCATCCGCTCCCACTGCACGATGCGCCCGACTCCCATCACCGGGTAGACCGCGGGCCGTCCCTCGTAGGCGGCCTCGTAGCCGGGGCGCAGCCCCACCACCGCGAGCCGCCGGTCCCGCGAGAGGCAGTCGGTGATCATGGCCCGGTAGCGCGCCTCGAAGATGTGCAGCGGCAGCATCGTGCGCGGGAAGAACGTGAGGTCCGGAAGGGGAAAGATCGGCAGCGAGATCTGGGCCGCCACCCGGATCAGCGCAGGTCGGGGAGCTTGAGCCCGGCCACCGCCTGCACGCGCGCCACCGCGGCGGACGCGATGGACCGGAACGCCTTCGCCTGCGCCGAATCGGGCTGCCCGACCGTGATCGGCACGCCCGCGTCGCCGCCCGCGCGCGTGTCCATCTCGAGCGGGATCTGGCCCAGCAGTGGCACCCCGAACTCCTCCGCCACCCGTTGGCCGCCGCCCTCGCCGAAGACGGGGTAGCGCCGGCCGGTGTCGGGGGCGATGAAGTAGCTCATGTTCTCCACGATCCCGAGGATCGGCACGTTCAGCTTGCGGAACATTGCGAGCGCCTTGCGCACGTCGAGCAGCGCCACCTCCTGCGGCGTCGTCACCATGACGACCCCGGAGAGCGGCACCACCTGCGAGAGCGAGAGCTGAGCGTCGCCGGTGCCGGGCGGCATGTCGAAGACCAGGTAGTCGAGCGGGCCCCAGTTGACGTCGCGGAGGAACTGCTGCACCGCGGAGTGGATCATCGGTCCGCGCCAGACGAGGGCCTCGCGTTCGGCCACCAGGAGGCCGATCGACATGATCTTGATGCCGTGGGCCTCCACCGGGATGATCTTGTTCTCGAACATGGCCGGGCGCTCTTTGGCGCCCATCATCAGGGGCACGTCGGGCCCGTAGACGTCGACGTCGACCAGGCCGACCTCGGCCCCGGACTGCTTGAGCGCGAGCGCCAGGTTCACCGCCACCGTGGACTTGCCCACCCCGCCCTTGCCGGAGGAGACCGCGATGGTGTGTTTGACCTGCGGGATGAGCTCCGCGGCCTGACCCGAGGGCGCCCCCTGGCCGTGCGCGTGCCCGTGGCCCTGCCCGGCCGGCGCGACCGCCGGAGGCCGCGCCGCGCCCGCCGAGCCCATCTTCACGCTCACCCGGCTCACCCCGGGCAGCTGCGAGACCGCCTTCGACGCGCTGCTGTGGAGCGCGGCCTTGGTGGCGGGCGCCTGACCGGCGAACGCCAGCGTGAAGGACACTTCCGCGTCCTGGATGCGAATCTCCTTCACGAGCCCGAGCGAGACGATGTCCTGTCCCTGGTCGGGATCGCGGATCGCGCGGAGCGCTTCGAGGACGCCCTGTTCGGTCGGAGCGGTGGGTGTGGCCATGCCGTGGGCGCAGTATAGGGGCGGAAAGCTCCCCGCGTCAACGCGGGGTGCCACGGGGCGGTGCCGTCCAAGCCCTTGGAGAACTTGAAAAATTGGACGGGAATTGCTACAACGGTCAGGTGCTCGGGCCCGACGACTTCCGCCGTGCGATGAGTCATTTCGCCACTGGGGTGACCATCATCACCGCCTGGGACGCCGATCGACGCCCCACCGGGCTCACCGCCAGCTCATTCACCTCGGTGTCGCTGCACCCGCCGCTCGTGCTGGTCTGCGTGTCGCAGAAGGCGCAGAGCTACCCGGCCATCAAGTCGGCGGGGCAGTTCGCGGTGAACATCCTCTGCACCGGCCAGGAGGCGGTCTCCCGGCGCTTCGCCACCGCTCCCTCCGCCAGCGGCGACGAGAAGTTCGTCGGCCTGGGCTACCGGGCCGGCGCCTTCGGCCTGCCGATCCTGGACGAGGCCCTGGCCGCGCTCGAGTGCACGGTGGTCCACGCCTACCCGGGCGGCGATCACACGATCTTCGTGGCTCAGGTGGAGGCGACCGACTGCCGTGACGACGCCGCCCGCGAGCCGCTGCTCTACTTCCGCGGCAAGTATTCGCGCCTGCACCCCTGATCGGAGGACCGAGCCGATGGCCGTTCCGCTCTCTCGCCCTCCCGTCGACGATGAGATCAAGGCCGCGGTGCTGGCCGCCATCGACTCGCGGCAGTACATCCTCGGCCCCGAGTGCAAGGCCTTCGAGGCCGAGTTCGCGGCCTACCAGGGCTCGCGGCACGCGGTGCTCACGAGCAGCGCGACCGCCGCGATCTGGATGGTACTCAAGGCCTTCGGGGTGAAGTCGGACGACGAGGTGCTCGTGCCGTCGCACACCGCGTTCCCCACCGTGGAAGCCGTCTGCTTCGCGGGCGCGCGGCCGGTGTTCGTCGACGTCGACGACTCCTACACGGTCAATTTGAAGGACGCCGTGACGAAGGTCTCTCCACGGACAGTGGGCTTCGTGCCGGTGCACCTCTACGGCCATCCCGCCGACCTCGACGGCGTCCGGCGCGTCTGCGCGGAGCGGAGCCTCTGGCTGCTCGAGGACTGCGCCCAATCCCACGGGGCCGCGTGGCAGGGCCGCAAGGTCGGCACCTTCGGACGCGCGGGGGTGTTCTCCTTCTACCCGTCGAAGAACCTCACCGTGATGGGCGACGGCGGCCTGCTGGTCACCGACGACGACGACGTGGCCGCACGC
>DASZJM010000552.1:0-11556 GCA_035948165.1 Candidatus Methylomirabilota bacterium | reverse complement strand
CCGCGCGATGACCGCGAGCGAGACGCTCGCGATGAGGAACTCGTAGCCGCCCGGCGCCGAGAGATGCACGCGCCCGGCCCGCCACGCCTTCCGCGGCTCCACGCGCACCGACAGGACCGACTCGCCGCCCAGCACCCGGTTGGCGGTCGCGCTGATGTCCGCGCGCACGATGTTGGCGCGCCGCCGCAGCCGGTCCTGCCGTCTGCACCACAGCAGCGCGGCCACGACGGGGCCGACGCCGATCAAGACTCCCAGCACGTCGTTCACGATGACGCCTCCTGTTCGAAGCAAAAGAAAAAGCGCCGTCGCTCGATGCAAGCGACGACGCTTGACCGGAAGCCCGCGCTGCGCTCTCCGCGGGTGAAGACTGCAGCGATCATGCCATCGCCCGCTGCCGGAGACGCGCACGGCGTGTTACCCGTTGTGCCGGGACGACTTAGACCGCGGTCCGCGGGGATTCCCGCAGGACGCGGGAGCGCCGGCTCCGCTCATCGCGTGAGCACGCGGCCCGGAGAGTGCCGGATTATTTCTCACCCTGGCCTAGCCCGGGCGAATCGGCTAGCATCTGCTGCCATGACCAGGGACGAGCTGAAGCGGCACGTGTTCGCGGCGATCGACCGCCGCGCCGAGGAGATCGTGGCGCTCGGGGAGCGGATCCGGAAGCATCCCGAGATGGGGTTCAAGGAGGCGAAGACCGCCGCGCTCGTGGAGGAGACGCTCGGCCGTCTCGGCATGACCCCGCGCACCGGGCTCGCCATGACCGGCGTGCGCGCGGAGGTGCGCGGGCGCGGGGGCGACGGCCCGACGTTCGCGCTGATCGGCGAGCTGGACGGCCTGCGCGTGACCGGGCATCCCGAGGCCGATCCGGCGACCGGCGTCGCGCACGCCTGCGGGCACAACGCGCAGATCGCGGGCATGCTCGGCGCGGCGATGGGCCTCTTCGATGCGGGCGCGTTCGAGCACCTCGCCGGCCGCGTGGTCTTCTTCGGCGTACCCGCCGAGGAGGGTGGCGACATCGAGTGGCGGCAGGAGCAGATCCGGGCCGGCCGCCTCGAGTTCCCGTGCGGCAAGCAGGAGCTGATGCGCCTCGGCCACTTCGACGACGTGGATCTGGCCATGATGATCCACACCAACTGGCGCGCGGAGGACGGCAAGGCGGGCGTCCCCGCGTCGAACAACGGCCGGGTGGGCAAGACCGCGCGCTTCATCGGGCGGGCCGCGCACGCGGGGGGCGCGCCGCACATGGGGGTGAACGCGCTCTACGCGGCGCAGATCGCGCTGGCCGGGATCAACGCGGTTCGCGAGACCTTCCGCGACGAGGACTCGATCCGGGTGCACCCGATCCTCACCCACGGCGGCTCGCAGGTGAACGTGATTCCCGGCGAGGCGCGCCTCGAGATGTACGTGCGGGGCAAGACCGCCGAGGGCGTGGCCGACGCGAGCCGCCGGGTCGACCGCGCGCTGCGCGCGGGGGCGCTGGCCCTGGGATCGCAGGTGGAGATCGACACCCTGCCGGGGCCGATGCCGCTCTACTGCGACCGCGCGATGGCGCGCCTCTTCGAGACGACCGCCCGCGGCCTGGTGGGCCCCGAGCACTATCGCGACATCCCGCATCGCTCCGGCTCCACGGACATGGGCGACCTGAGCCAGGTGATGCCGGTGCTGCACCCCTACATGGGCGGGGCCCGCGGGCCGGGCCACTCCGCCGACTTCGCGATCATCGATCCGGACCTGGGCTACGTGCAGCCGGCCAAGGCCCTGGCCGCGATGGCGGTGGACCTGCTCGCCGACGGCGCGGCGGGGGCGCGCGAGGTGCTGGCCGGCCCGCGGCCGCCCATGACCCGCGACGGCTACCTGGCGTTCCAGCGCGGCATCGCCCGCCGCGAGCTCTTCGACGGAGGAGATTCGACATGAGCCAGCTCTTCAAGATTCTGAGCCACGTGAGCGTGACCGTCACCGACGTCGCCAAGGCGCGCGACTTCTACTCCGGCGTCCTCGGCTTCCAGGAGATCGCGCGGCCCGCCTTCGACTTCCCGGGCATCTGGTACAGCCTGGGCGGCGACCTGCAGCTGCACATCATCCTGAACGACCAGCTGGTGCGGGAGGCGAGCGAGCGCGAGAAGATCGTGGCCCGCTATCCGCACTTCGCGCTCTGGACCGATGACGCGGACGCCACCGCGCGCCGCATCCAGGACCACGGGCTGACCTGCCGCGACGTGATCTCGGGGCCGACCGGGCTGCGCCAGCTCTTCGTGAAGGACCCCGACGGCAACATGATCGAGTTCCTCGGCCCCAGCGCCTCCGCGGGCGAGCGACGCATGGAGCCGGTCGGGTCCCATTGAAGGTCGGCGTCAACCTCATCACCTTCGGCCCGGGCGCGAGCGAGGAGTCGCTCGCGCGCTGGGCCGGCTTCGCCGAGAGCATGGGCTACCACTTCATGATGCTCGGCGACCACGTCACCATCACCGCCGACGTGCAGGGACGGTACCCGGCGCCGTTCTACGATCCGTTCACCACGCTTGCCTGGCTCGCCGGCCTCACCCGGCGCGTGGAGCTGGGCTTCACCGTGATCGTGGTGCCCTACCGTCATCCTCTCGAGACCGCTCGCATGGCCGCCACCCTCGATCGGCTCAGCGGGGGCCGGCTCATCTTCGGGGTCGGGGTGGGCTGGGCGCGCCAGGAGTTCGAGGTGCTCGGGCTGCCGTTCGAGAAGCGCGGGGCCATGACCGACGACTACCTCGGCGCGCTCAAGGCGGCGTGGACGCAGGACGTGGCGAGCTACCAGGGGCCCTTCGTGTCCTTCAAGGAGATCTACACCGCGCCGCGCCCGCTCCAGCGTCCGCATCCGCCGATCTGGGTGGGCGGCTCGAGCGACGCGGCCCTGCGCCGCACCGTGCGCCACGGCGATGCCTGGCACCCGATCCGCAGCCGCATCGCGTTCCTGCGCGACGAGGGGATGCCCAAGCTCCGGGCCATCGCGGACCGGGAGGGCCGCGCGGTTCCCGCGCTCTGCCCGCGCATTCGCCTGCGCCTCACGGATCAGCCGATGCCGGAGGAGACGCGGCTGGCCGGGGAGGGGACCATGGATCAGGTGCGCCGTGATTTCGAGGCGCTCCAGAAGCTCGGTGTGCCGTACCTCTGCCTCGACACCTTCGCCGACGACGTCGAGGGCTCGCGCAACCACGAGGCGGCCTGGCGCATGCTGACCAGCCTCGCCGAGCGGGCCTTCGACCTCCCGCGGCAGAGCCTGCGCTAGACCTCGCATGGACGCGGTCGACCTCTGGCTGCTGCGCTACGAGCCGATCCACACCTTCGTGGCCGACGATCTGGTCGCGGGCCTGACCGAGGCGCAGGTGCGGGGCCGTCCGGTGCCCGGCGTCAACCCGATCGCGTGGCTGATCTGGCACGCGATGCGAATCGAAGACGTGTGCGTGAACCGCTTCGTCCTCGACCGGCCGCAGGTGCTGGACTCGGGCTGGACGCCGCGCCTCCGGGTGAGCCGTTGTGACGTGGGCACCGGCATGACCGACGCGCAGGTGGACGCGCTCTGCCAGTCGGTGGACGTCGAGCAGCTCCGCGGCTACTGCCGCGCGGTGACGCGCGCCACCCTGGACGCGGCACCGCTCCTGCGGGGGCTCGACCTGGAGGTCTCGGTGCCGGCGGAGCGGGTCACCCGCGTGTGCACGGAGGAGGGCGCGGTCGATCCCGGCGCCACCTGGCTCACCGAGTTCTGGGCCGGCGGCCGCAGCCGCGGGTGGATCGTGGCCCAGACCTCGCTGCTCCACGTCTACGGCCACTACTTCGAAGCGCTGGCGACCAAGGGCCTGTGGGGCGCGCGCAGCCGCTAGGTCCGGAGGGCTAGAGCCGGGCCATCACCTGCTCGGCGAAGAGGCGCAGCACCTCCTCGCGCTCCACGAAGTCCTGTCCCGGCACCTGCGGGAGCAGGATGATCCGGCCGACGCCGCCCACGCCGATGATCCCTTGCACCTGCTCGCGCACCTCCTCGGGCCGGCCGGCCAGCGCCATGAGATCCACGAAGCGGTCGGTCACGAGCAGGCGATGCTTCGAGGCGGCGCTCGCGTGCTGGTAGGAGTCGTAGGCGGCGCGCACCTGGTCGATCACCGCCTGGTCCTCCGGGCTCCACGCGAGGGGGAAAGCATGGCGGAGCGCGGAGGCCACCCGGCCGCGAACATGATCGCGGGCGAGCGCGCGGTCGGGCGCGATCGACGTCGGCGCCCAGATCGCCACGTCCAGGTCGTCGGGGTCGCGCCCGGCCGTCCGCGCGCCGGCCTTCACGCAACCGAGCGCGGCCTCGACCAGCCACGGAGCGACCCCGGAGTACATGATGGCGCCGTCGCCCAGACGCCCCGCCGCGTCCAGCATGCGCGGCCCGGAGCCGGCCAAGTAGAGCGGGATGGCGGGCGAGCGCTCGAGCCAGGCCAGGCGCGCGTCGGCCCCGTTCTCGAGCCGGATCGACTCGCGGCCGAGGAGCCGGCGCAGCGACACCGCCATCGACTCGAGGGTGGCGATCCGCGCGACCTTCCCGACCGAGAGCCCCATGGTCTCGGCCGCGCTGCCTCCGGTGCCGACGCCGATCACCACGCGCCCCTCCGCCATCTCGTGGAGGGTGGCGATCGCGCTCGCGGTCACCGAGATGTGGCGGGTGTGCGGCACCGCGATGCCGGGGCCGAGGCGGATGCGCGAGGTGCCGGCCGCGCACGCGGCGAGGGTGACCCACAGCTCGCGGCAGACCAGGTGAGTGTCGGCGATCCACGCGGTGTCGAACCCGAGCGACTCCGCGAGCTGCACCTGGCGAACCAGCACCGGGAGGGGCTGGCTCGCCAGGATGCCGACGTCGAACTTCACGAAGATCGGCTCAGACGTGGTGCCGCAGGAAGCCCTCGATCATCGAGTTCACCTGGTCCGGGGTCTCCATCATGTTGAAGTGGCCGGCGCCCACCGTCCAGCCGTTCACCACCTTCGGCATCCACTGCGACATCATGTGCGGTTGGTTGAGCGGGGGTGTGGCGGCCAGGTGCAGGGCCGGCACCGTGCAGCGCTTGGCCATGCCCGGCCCGTCGAAGGCCAGGATGCCCTTCATCGCGGCGGCGGCGACCGGCGCGGGGGCGGCCATCATGGTCTTGAGGACGGAGTCCACCAGCTTCTTGTCGGAGGTGGGCAGGAAGAGCGCGTTGGCGATGAACTGGCGCCGCGGCTCCTGGTTGCCCGCCTCGATCGCGCTCACCACGTCGCCCACCGGGCCGGTGAGCTCGGTCGGCCAGACGAGCGGCGCGGGGTCGACCATCACGATGGCCGTGACCTTGTCGGGGTGCCGCGCGCCCAGCTCGAGCACCGTGATGCCGCCCATGCTGTGGCCGACCGCGACCACCTTGCCGAGCTTGAGCGTGTCGATCACGTGCGCGAGATCGTCGACGTAGGCCGAGATCGGGTAAGCGCCGCTCGGCTTGTCGCTCTCCCCGTGGCCGCGCAGGTCGACCGAGACCGTCCGGTGACGCTTCGCGAAATGATCGGCCTGGGCCTTGAAGAACGAGCGGTCGCAGGTCCAGCCGTGGATGAAGAGGAAGGCGGGACTCCCGGAGCCCTTTTCCTCGTAGGCCAGCTTCACGCCCTTGTGCTCGATGGTCGGCATGGTTTCCTCCCTGGAGTGCGGTGACGGTGATCCGACGCGGCTGAGAATCTGCCCGAAGGCGGGCGGCGTCAAGGGGTATCCTGGGAAGCCGATATGACGCACGCGAACGGGGACGGGCGGTACGACGTGGCGGTGATCGGGGGCGGTCCCGGCGGCGCGAGCGCCGCCGCCGCGCTGGCCCGGCGCGGCCGGAGCGTGCTCCTGCTGGAGCGCGATCGCTTCCCGCGGTTCCACATCGGCGAGTCGCAGCTCCCGTGGATCAACGGAGTGCTGGAGGCGCTCGGGGCCGACGATCTCGTGGCCAAGGCCGGCTTCGTGGAGAAGTGGGGGGCGAGCTTCTGGGAGATCGACGGCACGCCCGCCGCCTACGTGGACTTCACCGCCGCGGTCGAGACGCCGGTGCCCCGGACCTACCAGGTGCCGCGCGCCCGCTTCGACGAGGTGCTGCTCCGCCACGCCGAGCGTAGCGGGGTCATCGTGCGAGAGGGCTGCCGCGCGCTGGACGCGGAGTTCGCGGGCGACGGCGTGACCGTACGCTTCGCCGGGCCCGACGGCGTCGAGGCCCACGCGCGGGTGGCGGTGGTGGTGGACGCCTCCGGGCGCGCCGGCTTCCTCGCCCGCCGGATCGGCGGCTACGAGAACGACGCGATGCTGCAGCACGTGGCGGTGCACGCCCAGTACGAGGGCATCCCGCGGGCCGAGGGCCGCGCCGCGGGCGACATCCGCGTGCTCACCCGGGCGGACGTGGGCTGGATCTGGCTGATCCCGATCTCGGAGACGGTGACGAGCGTGGGGGCGGTGGTGCCCCAGACCCTGCATCGGAGGGAATCGCAGCCCACCGCGGACGAGAGCCTCGATCACTACCTGCGCAGCACCCCCGCCGCCCCCGGCCTGCTCGCGCACGCGCGCCGCGTGTCGCCCGCGCGCTTCGACGCCGATTACTCCTACATCGCGCGGCGGATGGCGGGGGATCGCTGGGTGGCGGTGGGCGACGCGGGCTCGTTCCTCGACCCCATCTTCTCCACCGGGGTGCTGCTCGCGATGCAGGGCGGCCTCGAGGCGGCGGAGGCGATCGACGCGGGGCTGCGGGCGGGCGATCTCTCCGCCGCGCGCTTCACCCGCTACGAGCGGATCGTGCGGCGGCGCTACCACTACTTCCGCCGCTTCGTGGTGGGCTTCTACGATCCCTACTTCCGGCGGCTCCTCTTCCGGCGGTCGCGCCGCCTCGGGATCTACGAGGCGGTGCTCTCTGCGCTGGCGGGGAACTGGCGGCCGTCGATCGGGACGTGGCTGCGCATACAGCTCTTCTTCGCCATCGTCCGCCTGAAGCGCGTCTTCCGGATCGCGCCCCCCGAGGACGCGGGGGTCTGGCGCGCCTAGGTGCGCGAGGTCGGCGCGGGCTCCTCGCTCACCGGGAAGTAGCGCCGCGCCGCGTCCGACTGGTTCTCGTAGATCGAGCCCTGGTGGAGCGCGGGAGGCAGCGGCATCCGCACCGGGGCCGGCACCACGCGCGGCTCCAGGCCGGGCGCGCCGGTGATGAGGCGCCCGTCGAAGTCGGCGAGGCTCGGCACCCCCATGAGCGGCCAGGCGTCGGCGGCTCCGTACTCGTAGAGCAGGAGGGTGCGCGGCAGGCTCGAGACGTTCTGGGCCGAGCCGTGCACGAGGCGTACGTGGTGGAAGCTCATCGAGCCCGCGCGCCCGGTGAGGGGCACCGCCCGCGCGATCTCGTCGCGGATCGCGGCGGGGTCGATGGCGCCGCAGAAGTAGTGGCGTCCCTGCCGGTCGGTGGTGTGGTGATCGAACGTCGGCCCGCGATGGGTCTTGGGCACCACCAGCAGCGGCCCGTTGTCGCTCGTGCAGTCGTCGAGCATGACCCCGACCGCGAGCAGGTCGTCGTTGGTGTGCGGGTAGAAGGCCCAGTCCTGGTGCCACTCCACCGGGGAGCCGTAGCGCGGCGACTTCAAATTTATCTTGGAGCCGTGCAGACGGATCGACGCGCCGAGCAGGTCCTGGAGGATCGCCACCAGCCGCGGGTGGCGCATCAGACGCTCGAACACCGGGAAGAACCGGTGCGGCGTCTTCACCCGGCGCACCCGCGGATCGTCGGCGCGATGGCCCGGCTCGAGATCGTAGGTGTCGGTGTGCGCGGTCACCGCGCGCGCGCCCTCGAGGATGCGCGCGAGCTCGCGGCGCACGGTGTCGAGGGTGGCCGCGTCGAGCACGTCGGGCACCACCAGATAACCCTGTTCGCGGTAGAAGGCCACGTCGGAGGGAGAGAGCATGAAAAAAGGGTAGCACGGAACACGCGGCGCTTGACAGGGCGCCGCCCCCTGACCCACAGTCGGGGCGCGTCGGGGTCAAAGACGATCCAAGGGGGACACGCCATGCACGACTCACGCATCAGCCGCCGCTCACTGCTCGCCGGGGCCGCCGGAGCCTCCGCCCTGCTGACCCTGCCGCGGCCGGCCGCGCCCGCGGTGAAGAAGGGGACGAGCCTCAGGCTCTGGATCCTCAAGACCTACGTGGAGCCGACCAACAAGGCGATCGAGGCGAGCGCCCTGCGCTGGGCCCAGAAGAACGGAGCGAGCGTCACCGTCGAGTACTTCACGTTCGAGGACATGCAGACCAAGTACGTGGCCGCCATCGAGAGCAACAGCACGCCCGACGTCGGCCAGCTCGAGACGAGCGCTCCCGCGCGCTTCGCGGGTATGGGCCAGCTCGTCGACCTCACCACCTTCGCGCGGCAGATCGAGGGGCAGGTGGGCAAGGCGCCCGCCGCGGTCCAAGCGGTCACCATGGTCGGCGACAAGGTGTACTCGTTGCCGTGGTACGTGATGGGCGCGTTCTGGTACGCGTGGCGCGACGTATTCGAGAAGGCCAAGGTGAAGCTGCCCACCACGTTCGAGGAGGCCAAGCGGGCCGCCGCCGCGCTCAACCGGCCCAAGGATAACTTCTACGGCATGGGTCAGAGCTGGAACCGCACCGCGGACGGCTACGGCGTCATGCAGAGCCTCATGTACTCCCACGGGGTGGGCTGGGCCGGCAAGGACGGCAAGTACAAGTCGCTCAAGACGCCGGCGATGCAGAACGTGATGAAGTGGGCCACCGACATCTACAAGGACGGCATCCAGCCCGCCGACACGCTCACCTGGACCGGCTCGGGCAATAACGAGAACTTCATCGCCAAGAACATCGCCCAGACCTCCAACGGCCCCAGCATCACCTTCGCGCTCGAGAACGCGCTCGCCAAGGCCACCGACGCGAAGGACCGGAAGGCCAAGGAGGAGGCGCTCGCCAACCACGTGGCGCTGCCGCACCCGGCGGGGCCGGACGGCCGCCGGATGTGGGCCATCGCGATGAGCTTCGGGATCTTCAAGACCAGCAAGGACCCCGAGGCGGCCATGAGCCTGATCGCACACCTGCTCTCCCCCGAGGAGACGGTGGCGGTCATGAAGGACTCCTACGGGCAGTTCGGGCCCGTGCTCGACAAGGCGCGCGCCGCGTCGAAGGACTACTTCAACAAGAACGACAACTACCGCACGTTCGGCCGCGCCGCAGAGTGGTTCGCCCCCACCGGCTGGCCCGGCCCCACCACCGCGGCGGCCGCCGAGGTGCAGGCGAGCAACGTGCTCACCGACGCCCCGGCCAAGGTCATCGTGGACAAGTGGTCGGTCGACCAGGCCATCGAGTGGGAGGACAAGAAGATAAAGGAAATCTACGACACCCTGAAGGGGTGACGTTGGCGCTGCCCCAGACCGTCGGCATCCCGGTCGTGCGGGCGCGCGCCTCCATCTGGCGGCGCGCCCGCACCCGGGAGAGCGCGACGGCGCTCCTGTTCCTCCTCCCGCTGTTCGTCCTCGTCGTGGCCCTCATCGGCTACCCGGTCTACCGCGCGGTGTGGCTCTCGCTGACCGACAAGCTGGTGGGCTACCCCGAGCGCTTCGTGGGCCTGCGCAACTACGCGTACCTCGTGCAGGACGACACCTTCCACGCGGTCATCCGCAACAGCCTGGTCTTCACGGTGGGGTCGGTCGGGCTCAAGATCGTCACCGGGGTGCTGATGGCCCTGGTGCTCCAGAACGTGATCCGCGGCCGCAACTTCTTCCGCGGGCTCTTCCTGCTCCCGTGGATCACCTCCACCGTGATCATCGCGCTCACCTGGCGGTGGATGTTCGACGCCTTCCCGGGCCGCGGCTTCTTCAACAGCGTGCTGCTCGACGCGGGATTGCTGCGCCGCCCGATCGCGTTCATGGCCACTCCGGAGGGCGCCATGATGGCGGTCATCGTGGCGAACTGGTGGCGCGGCTTCCCGTTCTTCGGGGTGTCGTTCTTGGCCGGCCTCGCGTCGATTCCCCGCGAGCTCTACGAGGCGGCGTCGGTCGACGGGGCCTCCGCCTGGCGGCGCTTCTGGCACATCACGCTGCCCGGGCTCAAGCACGTGATGATCGTCACCACCCTGCTGAGCTTCATCCTGACGATCAACGACTTCAACATCGTCTACGTGATGACCCGCGGCGGTCCCGGCACCGCGACCCAGATCTTCGCGACGTACTCCTACCAGGTCGCCTTCGGCCAGCTCCGCTGGGGCCGCGGGGTGACCATCTGCCTCTTCGTGGTGCCGATCCTGGTGCTCGGCATCGTCATGATCAGCCGCTACCTCCTGCGCGACCGGAAGTAGCCCGCCATGACCACGAAAGCCCTCACGTGGCTCGGCATGGCCGTATTCCTCCTCGTGATCCTGGTGCCGTTCTGGTGGATCGCGAGCATGTCGTTCAAGACCTACGAGCAGATCCAGTTCGCCACCAGCATCTACGTGCCGAACCCGTTCACGTGGGAGAACTACACCGGGCTGTGGACCGAGACCCGGTTCCCCCTCTGGCTGCGCAACAGCCTGGTGACCGCCCTGGTGGTCACCGCCACCACCACGGTGGTGGCGAGCCTCGGGGGCTACGCGGTGGCGCGCCTGCGCTTCCCCGGGCGCGAGTGGGTGGCGAGCCTGATCCTGATCCTCTACCTGATCCCGCCCGCGCTCCTCTTCATCCCGCTCTACCGGGTGCTCGCGGAGCTGGGGGCGACCAACCACCTCTCGTCGCTCTTCCTTTCCTACCCGACCTTCACGGTGCCCTTCTGCACATGGCTGCTCATCGGCTTCTTCAAGGCGCTGCCCGACGAGCTCGAGGAGGCGGCCCTCATCGACGGGGCCGGCCGCGTCACCGCGTTCTGGCGCGTGCTGCTCCCGCTGGCCGCCCCCGGCCTGGTGGCCTCCGCGATCTTCGCGTTCACGCTGTCGTGGAACGAGTTCCTCTACGCGCTGGTCTTCATCCAGGACGAGCAGGCCATCACGGTGCCGGTGGGGCTGAATCTATTGATCTACGGCGACGTCTTCCACTGGGGCCAGCTGATGGCCGCCTCGGTGATCACCACGATCCCGGTGGTCGCCCTCTACGTGTTCATCCACCGCTGGATGGTTGAGGGGCTGGTCGCGGGCTCGGTGAAGGGCTAGAATTTCCCGCGAGGAGGAGGCCCCCATGGCGACCACCGCAGCCACCCTCACCATCACCCCGGTCCACCCCGCGTTCGCGGCCGAGGTTGCCGGCATCGATCTCACCCAGCGGCTCGACGACGTCACCTTCGAGCGCATCGCGGTGGCCTTCGACGACTACTCGGTGCTGGTCTTCCGGGGCCAGGCCCTGAGCGACGAGCAGCAGATGGCCTTCAGCGAGCGCTGGGGCCCGCTCGAGACCACCGTGCGCACCCTCGGCGGCGAGGACCGCCTGGGCGCCCACATCGTGGATCTCTCCAACACCGACGCGGAGGGCAAGCTGATGGGCTGGGAGGACCGCCGGATGCTCTACCAGTCCGGCAACCAGCTCTGGCACAGCGACAGCTCGTTCAAGCCGGTGCCG
>DASZJM010000551.1:0-11082 GCA_035948165.1 Candidatus Methylomirabilota bacterium | reverse complement strand
CTGCGCCTCCGAGGCGGACGGGTCGGCGTAGGCCAGGAAGTCGGCGAAGAGGACGGCCGCGTAGAAGAGCAGGACCACCGCGGTGCCCAGCATGGCCAGCTTGTGGCGGCGGAAGCGCCACCACATGAGCTGCCACTGGGTCGCGACCGAGACCCGCTCCTCCTCGATCTCGGCTATTTGCCGCTCTCCAGCCGGATGCGGGGGTCGATCCACATGAGCAGCAGGTCGGAGAGGAACGTGCCGACCACCGTCATGACCCCGAGCAGCAGCACGATGGTGCCGGCCAGGAACATGTCCTGGGCCACCAGCGCGCGAAGGAGCAGCGGCCCAACCGTGGGCAGCCCCAGCACGAGGGAGACGATGATGCTGCCCGACACCACGTAGGGCAGCAGGTAGCCCACCGTGCTCGCGAAGGGATTGAGCGCCACCCGCACCGGGTACTTCAAGATCACGCGCCACTCCGAGAGTCCCCGGGCCCGGGCGGTGACCACGTAGGGCTTGCGCAGCTCGTCGAGCAGGTTGGCGCGCATGATCCGGATGAGCTGCGCGGTGCCGGCCAGGCCCAGGATCACCGCGGGCAGCGGCAGGTGCTTGAGCAGGTCCCACGCCTTGGCCCAGCCCCACGCGGCCTGGGCCATCTCGTCGGAGAAGAGCCCGCCCACGTTGGCGTTGAAGAGCTTGAAGCCCGCGTACATGAGCACGAGCGCCAGCATGAACGAGGGGACGGCGAGGCCGATGAAGCCCACCAGGGTGGCCGCGTAGTCCCCCACCGAGTACTGGCGCACCGCGGAGTAGATCCCGATGGGCAGCGCGAGGACCCAGGTGAGGATGATGGCCGCGATCGAGACCGCCATGGTGAGCCAGAGCCGGTCGCCGATGACCTCGGACACCGGGCGCCCCCACTCGAGCGCCATGCCGAAGTTGCCGCGCACGACCAGGTTCATCCAGCGCAGGTACTGGACCCACAGCGGCTTGTCGAGACCGTACTGCTGGCGGAGGGCCTCGGCCTCCTGGGCCGAGACGAACGAGCCGGAGGCCGACATCTGGGCGATGTAGGAGCTGATGTAGTCGCCCGGCGGCAGCTGGATGACCGCGAACGACAGCACCGAGACGGCCCACACCGTCAACACCGCCAGCAGGAGCCGTCGCCCCAGGTACGCGAGCACGGGCCTACCCTCTCCCCCTCAGGGGGAGAGGGCCAGGGTGAGGGAGCCTCGCCATCGCGCCTACGCCTTGTAGTAGAACGTGGCCGGGTGCGACGAGCACGGCGTGCGCGCGTGCTGCGCGTTGGTCTGGCGCGCCGGGATGTTCCCGAGCTTGTTCGACACGATGCGCACTCCCATGGTGGCGGGCGAGAGCCCCACCGTGCCGATGCTCCACTGCTCGTCGACCAGGATCTTCCAGATGTCCTGCGCGACCTTGTAGCGCTCCTGGGTCTTCTTGCCCGCGGCGGAGCGGAAGAGATCGAGGGCCTTGACCATCTGCGGGTCACCGGGGGCCTTGCCCTGCGCCCCGTTGCTCGCGTACCACCGCGCGATCGGGGTGCCGAGCAGTGCCTCCACCGGATCGAGCGGCAGCGCGTGGCGGGGGAACAGGTAGAGCACCTCGGAGCCGTCGTTGGCCCACAGCGCGATCTGGTGCTCGTTGGAGGCGATGCGGGTGAAGAAGAGGCTCCGTTCCATCTCCTTCACGTCGGCCTGGACGCCGATCTTCTTCCACTGCTCCTTGATCATCTCCGCGATCTGGGTGTGGGGCACGAAGGCCCCCGCCGAGGTCTGCAGCTCGAGGCGCAGCCGGCCCTTGCCGTCGGTGCGCAGGCGGTAGCCCTCCCCGTCCTTCTTGGCGAGCCCGATCTTGTCGAGGAGCGCGTTGGCCTCCTTGACGTCGAGGGTCGACCACTTCTTCCGCCACTCCGGGCCCGGGCTGTAGGGCAGCGTCTCGGAGGGGGCGATGGAGCCGGCGGTGCCGACGCCCACCCAGAACGTCTCGTTGAGCTGGTCGCGATCGATCCCCATCGCGAGCGCGCGGCGGAAGTCGCGGGTGTGCAGCCACTTGGCGACCTCGGGATCGGCGTCGTAGGCCTGGTTGGTCTGGAGCGTCGCGTCCGAGCCGTTCAGCGCGGGGTCGAGCCGCACGTCGTAGCCGCCCTTGGCCCGGTTCTCGAGGAAGACCGGCAGCTTGGCGAGCCCGGTGTGCCGCTCCTGCAGGTCGTACTGGCCCGCGATCGCGCGCAGGTTCAACACCTCGAGATTCTCCGCCAGCGTCATGCTGATGCGATCGATGTACGGGAGCTGGTTGCCCTGCGTGTCCACCCCCATGTAGTAGGGGTTCCGCTCCAGCACCCAGGTCGGGGTGTTGATCGGGTTGACCGTCTTCCACGGGGTCAGCACCGGGAGCTCCGGGTTGAGGCGCCAGTCCCAGCGGTTCTTGATGTAGGACACCCAGCCGTCGAAGCCGGCCGCCTTGGCCTTGCGGTCCACCTCGTCCTTCGAGGAGAACTTGGGCAGGAACTGCTTGACGTAGTGCGCGGGCATGTAGGCGCCCATGCTGCGCTTGTCCATGGACTGCGTCGCCTGCCCGCCCCCGATCGCGGTGGAGCCGGCCAGGATGTCCACGAAGAGGAAGTTCGGGTCCTGGAACTCGAAGATCACGGTGGTGTCGTCGATCTTCCGCAGCGACCCCGACTTGGTGCCGGCCATGAAGTCCGGGTGCGGGGTCGGCATCAGATCCTTGTTCAGGTAGACCTCGTCGTGCCAGAAGACGAAGTCGTTGGCGGTGAACGGGGTGCCGTCCGACCACTTCTGGCCCTTCCGGAGCGAGATCGTGACCGACTTGCCGTCGTCGCTCTGCTTCCACTCCTTCGCGACGCAGGGCATGATCTTGGTCCCGGTGTAGTCCCAGAAGAGGATCTTGTCGGTGGAGACGATGCGGTTGCCGTTCTCCCCGTCGCCCGGCCCGGTGAAGCCGCGCCGCCAGGTCCCGCCGTAGCGGCCGATCCCCTGGAGCGGCTTCACCACCATCGGCTCGTCGGGCACGCGCTTGTCGACCGGGGGCAGCTTGCCCTGCTTCACCAGGTCCGCCAGCATGGGCGCCTCGGCGAACTTCTTCGGCCACTTGGCCGCGTCCAGCACCAGCTCCGGGCCCTCGAGCTTGCCGATGAGCTGGGCGCCGAGCTTGGCGTCCTGGGCCTGCGCGCGGCCCGTCGCGCCGGGCAGGACGGGCGGCAGCAGCGAGGCGGCGCCGACGGCGCCCGCGGTGAGTGCGGCGTCACGCAGGAACTCGCGTCGGGTCCACCTCGTGGGCTTCTTTGCCATGGGCTGCCTCCTCGGGCCGGATCGGATCTGCGCGAGTCTACGAGATTCCCTCAACATTGACAAGCTGCGGCAGCCCGAGTACACCATGAACCGCGATGCGCGTGATCGACCTCAGCTTTCCAATCGGCCCGCACTTCCGCTGGGCGGCGACCAGCGAGCGCCGCTCGACCCACGAGGCGGGGCAGAACTTCCAGTCCACCGTCCTCACCGTGAGCTGCCACGCCTACACTCACGTGGACGCCCCGGTGCACTTCCTGCCCGGCGACCGTGACATCGCCTCCATGCCGGTCGACCAGTGGATGGGCGAGGCGGCGGTGGTGGATCTCACCCACCTGGGCGAGAACGCGGAGGTGACCGCCGCCGATCTCGACCGGCACGCCAGGCACGTGCGCGCCGGCGACATCGTCCTCTTGCGCACAGACTGGCCGGCGCGCTGCCCGGTCGAGAGCGAGCGCTTCTGGAAGGACGCTCCCTACACCGGGCGCGGCGCGTGCGAGTGGCTGGTGGCGCGCGGAGTCAAGGCGGTCGGCTACGACTATCCGCCCGACTACTGCATCCGCACCTCGATCTTCTCGCCGGGCACGCGCATCACGCGGGAGGAGTGCACCACGCATCACGTGTTCTTCCCGCGGGGTATCACCGTGATCGAGTACCTGACGAACCTGGACCGGATCGGCAGCCCGCGCTGCCGGTTCATCGCCCTGCCCCTCCGCGTGACCGGGGCCGACGGCTCCCCCGTCCGCGCGGTCGCCCTGGTGGACTGACGGTTCCTCGCTGTCGACGAAAGGCTCGCCATGGATTTCCGAAAAGCGCTCGTCAAGCGGGTCGCGGTGTGGACCGTGCTCGGCCTCGTCGGCGGCGGCTTCGCCGCGGACCGGGTCTGGCGGCAGAAGAGCGCCCAGGAGCAGGCGGGCCTGCGCGCGCAGCAGACCGACGAGCTCGCGCGGCTCGAGGCGCAGGTGAAGACGCTGACCGATCAGCTCGCCGCCGAGCGCCTCCGCCGCGAGGCGCTGGAGCGCGCCCTGAGCGAAGGCCGGAAGTAGTGGGGTGGACGGCCCGGCTGGCGGTGCTGGCGGTGCTGGTCTTGGGGACCGCCCCCGCCCTGGCCCAGGAGCCGGGCCGCGGCCGTAGCCTGCCCGCCGCGGTGGTGAAGGTGCTGAGCGGCGACACCGTCCACGTCTTCGTCAACGGCGAGGTCGAGCGGGTGCATTACATCGGCGTGCTCGCGCCCCAGCCCGGCGCGGGCGATCAATCCGGCGAGCCCCAGGGCAACGAGGGGCTCCGGTTCAACCGCGGGCTGGTCGAGTCCAAGAACGTGCGGCTCGAGCTGGACGTGCAGGAGCGGGACGCGGAGGGCCGCCTGCAAGCCTACGTCTGGGTCGGCGACGCGATGGCCAACGCGGAGGTCGTGGCGCGCGGCTACGGCCAGGTCGTCACCGGCGGCCCCAACGTGCGCTACCAGGAGATGCTGCTCCGGCGCCAGGAGGAGGCCCGCGCCGCCCGGCTCGGCATCTGGCGGACCGCGGGGCCGGCGCCGCCGGCGCGGTCGGCGGCCCCCGAGCCGCCGCGGGTCGGCCAGGCCCGGCCCGGCCTGCCGCCGCGCAACGGGTGGTCCTGTCCCCTGAGCCATCCCATCAAGGGCGACTTCCGCACCTACTCGAGCGAGCGCTGCATCTACTACCCGCCCGGCACCGCGAGCTATGCGGAGAGCCGCACCGATCGCTGCTACGCCACCGAGGACGAGGCGCGCCAGGACGGGTGCCGCCGTTCGCGCCGCTGATGGACACCCGCCTGATCCTGGTGGTGGACGCGGACCCCGCGGTCCGGCAGTCGCTGATCGACGTGCTGAGCCTGGAGGGCCACGAGGTGGACGGCGCGGGCGAGGCGGAGTCGGCGCTGCTGATCCTGGACCAGCGCCGCTACGACCTCGTCATCGCGGACCTGCGCACCCCGGGCCTCGACGGGCCGCAGCTGCTCACCGCCCTCGCCGAGCGCTTCGGGGAGACACTGCCCGCGGTGGTGTTCCTGACCACCCACACCTTCGATCCGCACTACGGCGGCTTCATCGCCGATCTGCGCACCCCGCTCCTGGTGAAGCCGGTGAAGCCGGGCCGGCTGCTGGAGCTGGTGGGAAAGGTTCTCGCGCGGTGACCCGGCCCCGCAACATCCTGGTGGTCGAGGACGAGACCAGCCTCCGCGAGCTGATCGCCCACATCCTGCTCCTCGACGCCCACGAGGTGGACACCGCGCGCGACGGGGTCGAGGCGCTCTACCGCATCGAGCAGCGTGAGTACGACCTGATCATCAGCGACCTGCAGATGCCGAACCTCGACGGGCCCGGCCTGCACGAGGCCCTGCGCGAGCGCTACGGGCAGGCGCTCCCCCGGGTGATCTTCGTCACCGGGCACGCGGAGGCCGACGCCTTCGTGCCGTTCCTGGCCCAGACCGGCGACCCGGTGCTGACCAAGCCCTTCTCGGTGGACGATCTCCGCACCCTCGTGCAGTGGGTGCTCGAGACCTGAGGCGCGGGGTCAGATCTCGATCGACCCGCTGACGGCGGGATCCGCCGGGTCGAGGTCGCACCGCTCCAGCCAGTAGGTCATCCGCATCGCCTGGAAGGCGTCGCGCGCGGTGATCAGGTGCTTCTCTGCGCCCGCCGCGTCGCCCCCGTCGCGAGCGAGCCGGGCGAGCCCCAGGTGGCAGCGAGCGGCGAGCGGGCGCATGCCGAGCTCCCCGGCCAGGTCGAGCGCGCGGTCGAGATGGGTGCGCGCCGCCTCCGCGTCGGGCGGCGTGGTGGCGCGGGCGGCCAGGCCGAGCAGCCGCTCCGCGTAGACCACGTTGCCGCGCTCCCGGTGGGTGTGGGCCAGCTCGAGCGCGCGCCGCGCGTCCGCCGCCGCGGCGGCGGGCTGGCCGGCGAGCAGGCGCGCCTCGCCGAGGTGGGTCATGATGAGCGAGAGGCGCCCGAGCCGCTGCATGCTCTGGGCCTGCCGCACCCCGCGGTCGGCGAGCTCGAGCGCCTCCCCGATCCGGCCGGTGAGCGCGTTGATCATCGCGAGGTCGCCCGCGAACGGCGGGTAGAACGCGGGCATGTCCCCGCACTGGGCGATGCCGCGCTCGAGGAGGCCGCGAGCCGCGGGGATGTGGCCGCGGCGCAGCAGGGTGCCGCCCACCCCGAGCAGGGCGTAGGTGACGCTGTAGGTATCGCGCCGCGCCTCGGCGAGGCGCAGCCCCTCCTCGGCCGCCTGCATCGCCTCGTCGAACTGGCCGAGCTCGGCCAACGTCCAGGCGAGCTGCGCGCGCGTCAGCACCGCCGCGATGCCGGGCAGGCCGAACCGCTCGCCGCTCGCCTCCGGAGGCAGCACCGCGAGCACCCGCCGCAGCCCGACCAGGGCCTGCCGATAATCGCCGACCGCCCGCCGCCCCGCCCCCACGTTGTAGTGGCCGACCACCTGCAGGCCGGTGTCCCGCGTCTCGTCCGCGATGGCGAGCGCGCGCTCTCCCACCCGCGCGGCCTCCTCGGAGGCGCCCATGTCCCAGTGCACGCTGCTCTCGAGCGAGAGCGTGCGCGCGAGCCGCGGCCGGTCGCCGAGGCTGGCGGCGAGGGCGGCAGCCTCGCGCAGCACCGCCACGCAGCGCGCGTGCTGGCCGAGGGGGACGAGCGCGTTGTGGAGGTCGCCGCGCAGATCCACGCCGAGCGCCGCGTCGGTGGGCTGGTGGGAGAGCGCGCCGAGCGCCCGCTCGAAGAACGAGACGCTCTCCCAGCTCGCCATGCGCGCGAGCGTGCGGGTGCCCGCCTCTCGGCAATAACCCACCGCGCGATCCCACACCTCGCCCAGGAACGCGTGGTGGGCGAGCCGCTCGGTCTGCTCGGCCAGCCGCCCGGGGTAGAACTGCTCGATCGCCTCCAAGATGCGGCCGTGCAGGCCGCGCCGGCGGTCGTGGAGCAGGCTCTCGTAGGCCACGTCGTGGACGAGGGCGTGGCGGAAGCCGTACACGAGATCCGGGAAGAGCGCGCGCTGGTCGAGGAGGCCGCCGGCCTGGAGCTGCTCGAGCCCGCGCCGCACCTCCTCGGCCGGGACGTCGGCCACCGCCTCGAGCAGGCGCACCGGCACCTCGTCGCCGATCACCGAGGCGGCCTGGAGCAGTCGCTTGTCCTCGTAGCGCAGCCGGTCGATGCGGGAGGCGATGGTGGCCCGCACCGTCGGGGGCACCTCCAGCGCGAGGGTCGGGCGCGTGAACCGGTACGCGCCCGGCTCGCCCTCGAGCGCGCCGGTGTCGACGAGGCTCGCCACGCACTCCTCGAGGAAGAGCGGGTTGCCGTTCGCGCGCTCGGCGACCAGCCGCTTGAGCGGGCCGAGCGCGGGGCCCGCCCCGAGGAGCGCGTCCAGCAGGAGATCGGTGGCGGGGGCCTCGAGCGCGTCGACCCGCACCTCGGTGAAGCCGGCGTGCCCGGTCCACCGGTCGGTGTACTCCGGGCGATAGGTGCACGCCACCAGCGCGAACGGCGGCAGGGTCTCCACGAGCGCGTCCATCGCGGCGTGGGTCTCCGAGTCCACCCACTGCATGTCCTCGAGGATCATCACGAAGGGCTGCCGTCGCGCTTGGCGCGCCATCAGCCGATGGACCACCCGCATGACGTGGCGCCGGCGCAGGCCCGGATCCATCGCGCCGAGCGCGCCGCCGTCCGGGGCCGCCCCCAGCACCCACAGGATCGCGGGCACGCCCTCCTCCAGCTCGGGATCGAGATCGCGCAGGCGGCCCGCGACCTTGGCCCGGACGGTCGCGGCGTCGTCGCCGCTCTCGACCTCGAAGTAGCTGCGGTGCAGCTCCACGCCCGGTCGGTAGCCGGCGGCCCGCCCGTAGGAGACGGCGGGCGCCTCGATCACGAGGCAGCCCCGCGCCCGGCAGCGCCGCGCGAACTCCAGCGCGAGGCGCGACTTGCCGACGCCCACCTCGCCGACCATCGAGACGACCTGGCCGCTGCCGGCCAGCATCGCGTCGAGCGCGGCGTCGAGCCGCGCGAGCTCGGGCTCGCGCCCGCGCAGCGGCGAGCGCGGCCGCGCGGTGGCCGCGGTGTCGAGGCGCGAGCGGATCGGCACCGCGCCGGTGATCTCGTGCACCTCGACCGGGACCTGCAGCCCCCGCACCGGCACCGGCCCGAGCGTCCGCGCGGTCACCCGGCCGCGGACGAGGGCCAGCGTCTGGTCGGTGGCGAGGATGGTGGCCGGCTTGGCCATCTGCTCCATCCGCGCGGCCAGGTGCACGGTCTGCCCCACCGCGGTGTAGGTGAACGACAGATCGCGGCCAATCGAGCGCGCCACCACCTCGCCCGAGTTGAGGCCGACGCGGATCGAGAGCGGCAGCCCGAGGGAGCGGTGCACCTCGTCGCCGTAGGCGGCCACCTGCGCCTGCATGCGCAGCGCCGCGTAGCACGCGCGCACCGCGTGATCCTCGTTGGCCAGCGGCGCCCCGAAGAGCGCCATGATCCCGTCGCCCACGACCTGGTTGACGGTGCCCTCGTAGCGGTGCACCGCCTCCATCATCAGCTCGCGCACCCGATCGACCAGCGGCCCGATCTCCTCGGGATCCCGGTCGGCCATCACGTCGATGAGCCCGTGGATGTCCGCGAACAGGACGGTGACCTGCTTGCGCTCGCCCTCGAGCGCCGCGCGGGCGTCCAGGATGCGCTGGGCCAGGTGGGGCGGCGTGTAGGCGCCGGGCGACGCGAAGCGGCCGGCGTCGAGAGCGGCGAGGCGGCCGCCGCAGGCGGGGCAGAAGCGCGCGCCGTCGGGAGTCGCCTGGGCACAGCGCGGGCAGACGCTCATATGGGATCGCAGTCTATCATCCGTCCTCGCGGGCTAGGTCCGCGCCGGCGCGCGCTCGGGCGTCTCGATGTGCTCGGCGCGGACACCCACGCCCACGAGGCGCGCGGGCAGCCGGGCCAGGGGGCCGAAACGGGCAAGGAGCGTGAGGATCCGGGGCGGGGTGAGGCGGCCCTCCCGGCGCCCGAGCGTCGCGCTGATGACCTGCCGCTGCACGAGGATCTGCAGCCACTGGGTCACCCGGGTCGGCCACTCCCGCCGCCGCTGGACCAGCCGCAGGTGCTCGGTGGTGAGGCGACGCTCGCCGAGCGGCCCGGCGAGCCGGTTGGCGGTAGCCACCGCGTCCTGGATCGCCAGGTTGATGCCGACGCCGCCGACCGGCGACATCGCGTGGGCGGCGTCGCCGATGCAGAGCAGCCCGGGCCGATACCACCGGCGCAGCCGGTCCACCCGCACGGTGAGGAGCTTCACGTCGTCCCACTCGCGGATCAGGCCGACGCGGTCCGCCGCGAACGGCATGAGGGTGGCCACCGAGGCGCGGAACGCGTCGAGCCCGCGCCGGCGGATCTCGTCGGCGGCGCCCTTGGGGATCACGTAGCCGCACTGCCAGTGCGACCCGCGATTGAGCAGCACGAAAATTCTTCCCACGTCAAAACGTCCCACCGTGACTTCGGGATCGCGCGGCGTCCGCGGGAGGCGGAACCACATCACGTCCATCGGCGCGCCCAGATCCTCCACCTGGAGACCCGCCCGCTCGCGCAGGATCGACGACCGCCCGTCGGCGGCCACCACCAGGTCGGCGCGCACCTCGAACGGGCCGTCGGCCCCCGTCCCGCGCACGCCGACCACCCGCCCACCGTCCTCGATGAGGTCGGTGGCCTCCGCGCGCATCTCGAGACGGAAGCCCGCATAACGGGCCGCGTGCCGCGCGAGGAAGTCGAGGAAATCCCACTGCGGCATCATGGCGATGAATTTGCAGCGGGTCGGCAGGTGCGTGAAGTCGGCGACCGGCAGCGACGTATCGCCGAACTGGGCGATCAGGCGCGGCATCTCCTGATGCGGCACGCGCAGGAACTCCTCCAGCAGGCCCAGCTCGTGCATGAGCTCGAGGGTCGACGGATGGATGGTGTCGCCCCGGAAGTCGCGGAGGAAATCGGCGTGCTTCTCGAGGACCACCACCGACACGCCGGCCCGGGCGAGGAGGAAGCCGAGCATCATGCCGGCCGGCCCACCGCCGGCGACGCAGCAGGTCACGGTGGACGGTGGACTGGCCATGACGCCCCAATGCTACAATGTCGACCCCGGATACGCCCGAACTCGAAGCAAAGCCCCCCCAGATGGGTTAGTATCACGCAATGACCACTCCGGGAGAGGCACCGGTCCGAGTGTATCGCGCGGCGGATGCGCCGCCCGGCGCACTCGCCGGCGAGGCGGTGGCGGTGCTCGGCTACGGTCACCTCGGCCGCACCGCCGCCCTCAACCTGCGCGACTCCGGCGCGAAGGTGCGCGTCGGCAACCGCGAGGACGAGTACGCCGAGCAGGCGCGCGCGGAGGGCTTCGAGGTCGTGTCGATCCCGACCGCGGCCGCCGACGACGTGGTGTACGTGCTGCTCCCCGACGAGGTGATCCCCACCCTCTTCGACGCGACGATCGCGCCGGCGCTCCGGCCGGGCAGCGCGATCGCCTTCGGCTCGGGCTACAGCCTGGCCTTCGACCTCATCCATCCGCCCGCGGGCATCGACGTGCTGCTGGTGGCCCCGCGCATGGCCGGCACCACCGCGCGCTCGCGGTATCTCGAGGGGCACGGCTTCTGGGCGTGCGTGGGGGTGGAGGCCGACGCGAGCGGGCGCGCGCAGCAGCGCATGCTGGGCTTGGCCGACGGCCTCGGCGTGCTGCGCGCGGGCGCGGTGCAGATGAGCGCGAAGATGGAGGCCACCCTCGATCTC
>DASZJM010000550.1:0-6105 GCA_035948165.1 Candidatus Methylomirabilota bacterium | reverse complement strand
TCTCGCCGGTGGGCGACCATCCTTCGCGCCGGCGTCAGCGTCTCGAGATGGGCCGCCTTGGCCGGACTGTCGGCGACCATCTTCTGGAACCCCGCCGCGGCCAGGAACTCCTCCGTGGCCGCCGTCGTCCACGGGCCGTCGGCCATGAAGTCGAACGATCTCACCGCCACCTGATAGACCGGACCGTTACCCGCGACCCGCAAGTCGAAGAAGGCGCGGCCGCCGGCGCGGACGGTGTCCCCCACCGGCTGGACGACGCTCGCGCCCGGGCGCCCGGCCGCGTCGAGCTGGCTGATCCGCAGCTGGACGTTCACCGCGTCTTCCCGGTAGTCGTTGTAGACGTAGCCGACGATACGGGACTGACCCGGCTCGGTGGCGCCCACCCTCCAGTCGACGTGGAGGAATCCGTCCGCCCGCGTCGGACCGTCGACCGCTCGATCCATCATTGGCCCGTCCGGCGTGCTCCCGGCGTCGGCCACAGCCCGGCCCACGCCGGGCGCCAGCACCAGGCCTACCGCGAGCAACAAAGTCGTCCCTACCGCCTTATGAATCGATGCCACGATGTGTTCCTCCTGTGTTCGTCTCGCTCATCGAGCCGCGTGGTCCCGCTCGGCGGATCGCCGGGGTCTCGGCTGATCGGCCGCCCGCACCGGCCCCGTCCCCGCCCTGGTCCGCCCGATCGCGGACGTGATCTCGTCGAGGTCCGCCGCGGTGAGCAGGGTCGCGGCCGCTTCGATCCAGCCATCCACCTGCTCCGCCGTGCGCGCCCCGACGATGGCGCCGGTCACTCCCGGCCACGCGAGGGTCCACGCGATGGCGATGGCCGACACCGACGTGCCGTGCCGGTCCGCGATCGGCCGCAGCGCGTCCCGCAGGGCCAGATTCCGTCCGAGCCGAGGCGGGCGAAAGTCGGGCGCGTTGCGGCGCCAGTCGTCAGCGGGGAGCGCGGCGACGCGCTCGGCGGCGAAGGTATTCGTCAACAGGCCGGACTGCATCGGGCTGTAGACGATGACACCGGTCTCGTGGCTCGCGCACCACGGGATCTCCCGCTTCCCCGCCGCGCGATTGATCATCGAGAAGGGCGGCTGCAGCGAGTCGACGTGGCGAATCGTCTCGCACCGGTCGAGCCGCCGGGTGTCGAAGTTCGACAGCCCCGCCGCGCGAACCTTTCCTTCCTCGACGAGCCTGACCATGGCGGCCCACGAATCCTCGAGGAACGTCCCGGTCTCGTCCGGCCAGTGGAACTGGTACAGGTCGATGCGCTCCACCCCGAGCCTCCGCAGCGACGCTTCGCATTCACGCCGGATCGACTCGGGCTTCAGCACCTGCCGCGGGGCCGCCATGGGATGCCGCTCGTCCCAGATCATTCCGCACTTGGTGAAGATGAGTGGACGCTCTGACGGCGGGAGCTCGTGAACCAGCCGCCCCACCAGCTCCTCGGAGTGCCCGAGCCCATACACCGCGGCGGTATCGATCCAGTTGACTCCCCGCTCCAGCGCGTGGCGCATGGTGGCCAGGGACTCCGCGTCGTCCTGCGGGCCCCAGCCGAACGACCAGCCGCCGCCTCCGACCGCCCACGATCCGAATCCAACCCGGGTGATGCCCAATCCGCTGCGGCCCAGCGGACGCGTCGGTAGTGTGTTCGTCACGCCACTCTCCTTTCCTTGCCCGTGTGATCGAGGGCGGGCCTCACCAGGGTCCCCAGGATGGTCCCCAGGACTCCGCGAACAGACTGGCGGCCTCGTTCTCCTCGGCCGCGGTCTGTCGCTCCTGCGCCAGCTTCTGCTCGAACCCGAGCCTCGCGTATTCCTGGTACTGCGGCTCGCTCCCGATGTAGAAGCATCGGCAGAACCGGGCATCCGGCCACACGTAGTAGGGCTGACCGAGCCAGGTGTAGACGAGGACCTTCCGCTGGGTGATCGCCTGGAGCGAGGCCAGCTTCTCGGGAGTGTCCGCGAGCCGCATCGTGAAGCCGGCGGCCCGAAGACCTTCCTCGTTCGCCTGGGCGTAGCGCTGCGCGTAGGATGCGCACCCGGCCAGCCCGAAGGCCATCGAGACGAGCAGGATCCGCGCGCTCACCCGGGTCAGAACCAGGGCCACGGGTCCCAGATCCCCCAGTTCAACGTGGCGTTCAGGTTCTCCTGGGCCGCCATCAATTCCTCGTCGGCCCGACGCTGCTCGAGCACGAGCCGCTGATACTCCTGATACTGGGACTCGGTGCCCACGTACAGGCAGCGGCAGGCCTCCGGGTCCGCGTAGACGTAGTAGAGGCGGCCCCCGCGCTCCTGGGGGACGAGCGTCCGGGGCTTCATGGCCTGCAGGTTGGCCAGCTTCTCGGGCGTGTCACCGAGCTTCATGACGAAGCCGGCCGCCGCGAGGACTTGCTCGGTATGGAGCGTCGCGTGGTGTCGGATGGTCGCGCATCCGCCGAGCGTGATCACCACGCCGGCGAGAGCGATCATCCACCGCGCGCAGCCGATCAGACGTAGCGGCGCCCGCACGGCTCGTACCGACTCCCCGGGATCCCGCCGCGCTCCACCGCGAGGACGCAACGCCAGAACAGGATGGCGCGGGCCCACCCCGGTACGGACGAGGCTTCGGATCTCATCGCTCACGCCTCCTCACCCGGCCAACCCGATCACCAGGGAGACGATCAGGAGCCGGACTCCGACCCAGATCACGTGCCGCGCGCCCCGCGCTAGAACCATGGCCACGGACCCCACTCGCCGCCCCACCCCATGGTGGCGTTGCGGTACTCCCAAGCCGCGCGGAGGCGCTCGTCGGCGAGCTGCTTCTCGAGCTCGAGCCGCTGGTACTCCTGATACTGGCCCTCCGTCCCCTCGTACAGGCAGCCACAGCCCCGGGGATCCGCGTACACGTAACGCATCTGCCCGTCACGCGGCGCGGGGACCAGGGTTCGCGGCGGCAGGCTTTGAAGGGTCTTGAGGGTTTCCGGCGTGTCGGCGAGCTTCATCTGGAAGCCGGCCGCCGACAGGATCCGCTCGGTCGCCACCGGACCGTAGCCCGCGGTGGCGCATCCGCCCAGCCCCATCAGAATCGCGGCGGCGACGACGATCGCCCCGCTCCATCCACGATGCGCGTTCATGGTGTCCTCACCCTTGAGACGACCGCGCGGGGGTCCGGGTACTATCCCGGACGCCTTTCCGGCAAGATCGCGGCAGGACGGCTCGCCAGAGATTGACCTTAGCGGCCGTGCCCACCGCCTCCGCCTGCGTGACCCCCACCGTGGAAGCCACCCCCTCCGTGGAAGCCGCCCCCGTGAAAGCCCCCCGCCGCGACCCCGCCACCGCGAGGGCCTCCGTGGAACCCGCCGAGCCGTTGCGTCCCCAGATCGCGGGCGTGGTGCCACTGCTCGTGCTCGGTGGTGGGGCCTCGCACGCCATCCCAGCCGCCGGCGCGGTTGTGCTGCAGCCACTGGCCGCCCTCGCGCCGGTACACGTGGCCATCGCGCCCCGCGTACGCGTCGATCCCGGATCGCCCGAGGCGACCGCGCCCGAAATGTCCCCCGAGAGGACCGACTGGTCCCATAAAGCGGGCGCCGGAACCCCAGTGATGGAAGACGTTCATGTGACCGATGTCGTGGTGGCGGAAGTGATGGCGGAAATGATCCCGGAACGCGAAGCCGAACTCGAATCCGGTGAAGATGTCGACGTCGAAGCCCAGGTCGTACGGGCCCCATCCCCAAGTGTCGGGCCCGGGATACCAGACGTCCCCCGCCCAGCCGGTGTAGTCATAGCCGGTGCCGTAGACCACGGTCGGACCTGGCGCGACCACCGCGCCCAGATAGCCCGGCGTGTATCCCGTGTACACCACGTCGGGTGTCGACCCGTACACGTACGCGTAGGTCACGAAGTGAAGGAGCGAGCTGGCCGGAATCGTGTAGATCACGGGGGGCACGCTGGTGGCCACCGCCCAGGGGCCCGCCGGAGCCGGCCCGACGAACCACACCCCGCTCTGGAGCGCGTAGAACGTGGTGGCGTCGACCCGGATGACCGGCACCGACGCGTTGACCACGTACTGCAGCGGCGTCCCCGCGATGGCCTTGAGCTGTGGCGGCCCGTCGTAGCGCACGTCGAGCTTCGTCTGGCTCCGGCTGACCGCGGCGGTCTGCGGGATGTCGTTGGCGATCACCGCCTCCTGCGCCTCCGGCGTTCCGGGGACGGATGCTAGCACGTCACCTCTGGGATGGCTCGCCGGGATGGCCGCGAAGTCCTTCGGGAGCTGGTCGCCGCTGACGAACTCCCACGGCCCTCCGAGCGCCTTGGCGCGGAACCATCGGCCGGAGAGCAGCACGTAGTACGCCTGCTCGGGTGGGTAGAGGAAGAGGTCCTCGTCGGTGTTCGTCACTTCGAGCAGGCCGGAGGCGGCCACCGGGGCGAAGGCCGGCTGACCTCTCACGATCAGGAGCTCGGCCGGGGTCGTGCTCACGTACACGGTCGGGGTGTCGCCCGCCTGGAGCACGGGCGCGAGGTCGGGCGGCGCGTTGTCGAGAAGATCCACCTGCCCACCCCGGACCGCGGCCTCCTTGGCCGCGTCCAGCGCCGCGGACGGGTCGCTCACGGCGACCCAGGGTCCGTCGAGCTTGGGAGCCGCGAGCCACTGGTTCCGGAGCCAAAGGTAGTAGCGGCTCGCCCCCCGGTCGAGGAGGAGCAGCACCCGCGTGTTGATCACCCGCAGGTACGCCGAGCCCGCGACCGGGCGCAGGACGGGCTGACCGTCGACGCGGACGAGCAGCGCGGGCCCCTGGCTGACGATGATGCGCGGCGGGTCGTTCCGGACCGCGACGACGCGGCCGGGGTCGTCGGCCCGGTCCACCTCGACCTCGGCCTGGAGGCGATCGAGCGCGATCGTCAGCGGCGCCTCCGAGAACACCCGCTGGAGCGCCGCCCGGTAGCTGGCTCCGTCGCCCGGCACCGTCGGAAAGTCGACCCGGGAGATGGTCAGCTCCTCGAGGGTGACCATCCGGGATTCCTTGTCCACCTGGGTCCGGGCCGTGAACCAGATCACCCCGTACCGGGGCTCCGGCGACGCCTGGCTCTCCACCGCCACCGCGGACCGGCCGTCCAGGCGCCCTTGGTCCCATCGCTCGTACTGGGGCTGGAAGATCGAGAACGTGTTGTCTCCGCTGGTGAGCTCGCGCGGCCACGCGTCCTCCGACGGGTCACTCGCGACCGGTCCCATCTCCGGCGGGATCGGCGGCGACGCGGTCGTGCATGCGGCGAAACTCGGCGCGACCAGGAGCGCGCCGAACAGGACGGCGAGTAGTCGGCTCATCGTCGTCTCCCCTATCTCGCCGCGGAGTCGGCGAAATCGAACGAGAACGACGCCACCGCCACCCGGTACGAGCGACGGTGATCGGGCACCTGGACGTCGAAGGGCACCCGGCCCTGGCCCGGCACCCGCTCGAGCGTGGGCCCGATCACGGTCGAGACCGTCTCGCCGGCCGCGTCGAGCTCGATGACCCGGAGCTGCACGTTCAGGGCGGTGCGCCCGAAGTCGTTGTGCACGGAGCCCTCGAGCCGTGAGCGGCCGGAGGGCCCTGGGCTCGCGACCCACTCCACCCGGAAGAGCTGGTCGGGGTGCGCGGGCGCGCCCTCGAACAACGCGGCCAAGGCCGGATCATCGTCCTGGCCGTCCGCGGCCCGCGCGGCCCCGGGCATCCCGATCATGAATCCCGTCAACAGTGACACCGCCGCCACGCGCCATGCCTTGCCGTTCATCTGAGACCTCCCGTCACGTTGGGTATTCCTGCCCTTGTGACGGGCTGGCTCGCGGTGCCGCCGTTGCCGGAGCGGAGTTCCCGCAAGAGTGCGCCACGCCCCTGCCGGATCCTGCGAAGAGGGCTCAACTCTCGATCCGGGCGCGATCCGTCTCCGGGGGACCGACCCCTGGCCGAGTGGCGCCTGGCCGCCCTTTCCCCGGCCTTCCGCGACTGGCTCGAAGCGGGCGCGCCGTCCGAGGCTCGGGACGGGGCCGGCTAGGGACGCGCCCGAGACTGCGGGATCAGAACGTGCCCGTGCTCGACCGCGCCGTCCCGGTCTCCAGGACCTGAATCTCCGCCTCTCCCGCCTCGTCCGCGAGCAG
>DASZJM010000549.1:0-1879 GCA_035948165.1 Candidatus Methylomirabilota bacterium | reverse complement strand
ATGGAACGGGGCCTTCCGATTCAGCGCGGCGCCGCGGATCCGGCATTCTGCCCGATCGACGTGCGTCGTGCCCGACCCGTCCTTGACTACGCTCCCGCCCGGGACTAGCGTTCAGCCACCGTGGTCAAGGCGGTGTCGTTCTTCAAGCGGAAGGCCGGCATGCCGGTGGAGGAGTTCCAAGCCTACTGGCTTCGCACCCACCCGGCGGCGGTCGTGCGGCTGCCGGGGGTGCGCCGGTACGTGCAGTCGCACACGCTGCTCGCGGGCTACCGGAAAGGCGAGCCGATCTACGACGGCATCGCCGAGCTCTGGTTCGAGGACACCAAGGCGATGCACGCGCTCCGCGGCACGAAGGAGATGGAGGCGGTGACGGCCGACGAGGCCGTCTTCATCGATCGCGCGACGATGGGGCTGATCCTCACCGAGGAGCACGTGATCAAGGACGGGCCCGCCCCGCCGCGCGGCGTGAAGAACGTCGAGTTCGTGACCCGGAAGCCCGGCCTCGCGGTGCAAGACTTCCAGCGTTACTGGCTAGAGGTCCACGGTCCGCTCGCCGCGCAGATCCCGGTCATCCGGCGATACGTGCAGAGCCACACCCGTGTGTCCGCCTACGAGCGGGGGCGGACGCCGACCTACGACGGGGTGGCGATCACCTGGTTCGACGACACGCAGGGCATGCGCGCGTCGGCCGCGAGCCCGCAATACCCGCGCGTCCGGGCCGACGAGCCCAACTTCATCGCGCCGGGCGACGCGCCGTTCATCATCACCACCGAGCACGTGATCGTCCCGTGATGAAGGACTCCCGCACGCCCGTCGTGGACGCGCTGGTCGACTTCGTCCTCGGACTCGAGCTCGGGTCGTTGCCCGATACGGTGGTCGGCGCTGCCGGCCTCTCCTTCACCGACTGGGTCGGCGCGGCCATCCGCGGCTCGACCGAGCCGCTCGCGGACGCGCTCGACGCGGTGGTCGCCGCCACCGGCGGCGAGCCGCAGGCGACGGTCCTCGGCCGCGGGCGCCGGACGAGCGCGCTCCTGGGGGCGCTCGCCAACGGCGCGCAGGGCCACGCGCTCGACTTCGACGACACGCACCTGGCCTCCATCGTCCACGGCTCGGCGCCGGTCGCCCCGGTCGTGCTCGCGGTGGCCGAGTGGCGTAATCTGCCGGGCGCCGCCGCCCTCGAGGCGTTCGTGGCCGGCTTCGAGGTCGAGACGCGGATCGGCCGCGTCATCGGGCCGATGCTCGCCGATCGCGGGTGGCACGTCACCGCGGTCCTCGGCCACTTCGGCGCGGTGGTCGCGGCGGGGAAGCTCTTGGGGCTCACCGCCGAGCAGCTCGGGCGCGCGCTCGGGATCGCGGGCACCCAGGCCGCGGGGCTCGAGCAGTCGCTCGGGACCATGTGCAAGCCGCTCCACCCCGGCAAGGCGGCGATGAACGGGCTCCTGGCCGCGCTGCTCGCGCGCGAGGGCTTCACCGGACCTACCGGCATCCTCGATGCGCGCCCCGGCCTGCCCGGCACGTTCCTCGGCGTCACCGACCTGAGCCCGGCGCTGGACGACCTCGGCATGCGCTTCGAGATCCTCCACAACAGCACGAAGCTCTATGCCGCCTGCCACCTGCTCCACGCGACGATCGACGCCGGCCGGGCGATCCGGGCCCGCTCGGCGCCTGCCCCCGAGGCGATCGCCACCGTGGAGTGCCATGTGCATCCGCTCGCGGTCAAGGTCGCGGCGATTCCCGTGCCGCGCACCGGGCTCGAGGCCAAGTTCAGCGCCGCCTACTGCGCGGCGCTCGCGCTGACCGGCGGCGAGGCCGCGGAGTCGGAGTTCGCGGCGACGCCGGATCCGGCCCTCGTCGAGCTCGCCGGCCGGATCCGGCCGGT